>JABFVP010000652.1 GCA_013362725.1 Cupriavidus sp. | reverse complement strand
GTCGGCCAGCCCCACCTGCGCCAGCACCTGCGCCGCTTCGGCGCGGCGTGCGCGCGGCAGGCCCAGCGCCACGTTGTCCAGCACGCGCTTCCACGGCAGCAGCCGCGCGTCCTGGAACATCACGCGCACGTCGGCCGGGCGCGCGCGGCCCGTGGCAGCGGAGTCGCCATCGATGGCGATGCTGCCGCCGTCGGCCGCTTCCAGCCCGGCCACCAGCCGCAGCAAGGTGCTCTTGCCGCAGCCGCTGCGCCCGACGATGGCGAGGAACTCGCCCGCCGCGACGTCCAGCGCCACGTCGTGCAGCACGGTGCGGCCGTCGTAGCGCTTGACCACCTGCTTCACGCGCAGCGCCACGCCACCCGCCTCCTTGCGGGGCGCCACGTTGCCCGCATTGGCCCCAGCGGACGCCTCGCGCCGTGCCAGTCCCGCTTCCAGCTCGGCCAGGGCCGCCCGTTCCACCGGATACATCTGCATCTCGCTCTCCTTGCCTTGATTGGTTGCCGCGCCGCTCAGGCCGCGCCGTAGCCCGGGTGCCAGCGCAGCCAGTAGCGCTCCAGCCCGCGCGACAGCCAGTCGGCCAGCTTGCCCAGCAGCGCATAGAGCAGGATGCCGACCAGCACCACGTCGGTTTGCAGGAACTCGCGCGCATTCATGGTCATGTAGCCGATGCCCGCTTGCGCCGAGATGGTTTCCGCGACGATCAGCACCACCCACATCAGCCCGAGCGCAAAGCGCACGCCCACCAGGATGCCCGGCAGCGCGCCGGGCAGGATCACCTCGCGATACAGCTGCCAGCCGGACAGGCCGTAGCTGCGCGCCATCTCCACCAGCCCCGCATCGACCGAGCGGATGCCGTGGTAGGTGTTCAGGTACACCGGAAAAAACACGCCCAGCGAGACCAGGAACAGCTTGGCGCTCTCGTCGATGCCGAACCACAGGATCACCAGCGGGATCAGCGCCAGCGCCGGAATGTTGCGCACCATCTGCAGCGTGCTGTCGAGCAGCGTGGCGGCGCTGCGGAAAGTGCCGGTCAGCAGCCCCAGCAGCAGGCCCAGCCCGCCGCCGATGGCAAACCCCAGCAGCGCGCGCCAGGTGCTGACGCCGACGTGCCGCCACAGCTCGCCCGAGCGCGCCAGGTCCCACGCAGCCTGCACCACCGCCAGCGGGGCCGGCAGCACGCGGCTGGACAGCCAGCCGTGCTGCGACGCCAGCTGCCACGCGACGATCAGCAGCACCGGCACGATCCACGGCGCGGCCGCGCGCCACAATGCCTGCAGCGCCTGGCGCGATGGCAATAGGAGAGTCGTCATGGTTGCGCCTCCCCTCAGCTTTGCGCGGCGCGCGGCACGATGCCGGTCGCCATGACTTCACCGAACGGGCCGGACAGCACCTTGCCCGGCAGGTTGTCGAACTTCGCGCGCACTGCGCGCGGCAGCAGCGGGAACACCAGTTCGGCGAAACGGTAGGCTTCTTCGAGGTGCGGATAGCCGGACAGCACGAAGGTGTCGATGCCCAGCTCGGCGTATTCGCGCAGGCGCTCGGCCACGGTATGCGGGTCGCCCACCAGCGCGGTGCCGGCGCCGCCACGCACCAGCCCGACGCCGGCCCACAAGTTGGGGCTGATCTCCAGCGCCGCGCGCGTGCGGCGCGTGCCGCCCGCGTGCAGCGCGGCCATGCGGCGCTGGCCCTCCGAATCCATGTTGGCGAACACGGCCTGCGCGCGCGCCACGGTGTCGTCGTCGAGCCGGCTGATCAGGTCGTCGGCGGCGGCCCATGCCGCGGCATCGGTCTCCCGCACGATTACATGCAGCCGGATGCCGAACTTCACCGTGCGACCGTGGCGCGCGGCGTGGCGGCGCACGTCGTCCAGCTTCTGCGCCACCGCCGCGGGCGGCTCGCCCCACGTCAGGTAGGTATCGACCTGCTCGCCCGCCAGCGCATGCGCCGGCGCCGACGAGCCGCCGAAATACACCGGCGGATGCGGCCGCTGCAGCGGCGGGTAGAGCACGGTCGCGCCCTTCACGCTCAGGTGCCTGCCCTCGTAGTCGACCTTGTCGCCGTCATGGCTG
>JABFVP010000546.1 GCA_013362725.1 Cupriavidus sp. | reverse complement strand
GGCGGCCAGCGCCAGTGCGTGGCGGTGGCGCGCAGCGCGGCCTTCGCGCGGCACGTGGTCATCCTCGACGAGCCCACGGCGGCGCTCGGCGTGAAGGAGGGCAACATGGTGCTCGAGCTGATCCGGCGCGTGCGCGACCGCGGGCTGCCGGTGATCCTCATCAGCCACAATATGCCGCATGTGTTCGAGATCGCTGACCGCATCCATATCGCCCGCCTCGGCAGGCGCGCCTGCATCGTCAACCCCAAGAACATCAGCATGAGCGACACCGTCGCCGTGATGACGGGCGCCATGCGCCCTGAAGAGTTGCCGCACCAGGCGTTCGCATGATGAGCGCCGGCCGGGAGGGAACCGACATGGAGGACGGATCGACGGCGAGCGGTAGCGGCCATACACACGAGGGCGCTCAGCGCCTTCGCCCGCGCGGCTCCAACCAGGTGGGCATGCGCCAGTTCAACGAGCGGGTGGTGCTGCAGGCCATCCGCCTGCACGGCCCGCTGCCCAAGGCCGAGATCGCGCGCCTGACCAACCTCACCGCGCAGACGGTGCAGATCATCATCGCGCGGCTGGAGGCCGAAGACCTGGTGCTCAAGCATGCGCCGCTGCGCGGGCGCATCGGCCAGCCCTCGGTGCCGATGGCGCTCAACCCCGACGGGGCGTATTCCATCGGCATCAAGATCGGCCGGCGCAGCCTGGACGTGCTGCTGCTCGACTTTGCGGCGCAGGTGCGCGAGCGCCTCACGCTCGACTACGACTTCCCCGACCCCGACACGCTGTTCGACGAGATCCGCGCGCGCCTGAAGCTCTTGCGCAAGTCGCTCGGCCCCAAGCGCGCGCAGCTGCTGCGCGGCGTGGGCATTGCCGCGCCGCTGTCGCTGGGCGGCTGGCAGTCGCTGCTGGGCGTGGCGCCGCAGCAGGCCGCGCGCTGGAACGAAATCGACATCGAGGCGGAAGTGCAGGAGATGACCCAGCTGCCCGTGGCCCTGTGCAAGGACACGGCCGCCGCCTGCGTGGCCGAGCTGGTGGCCGGGCGCGGGCGCAGCGTGCGCAGCTTTCTGTACGTGTTCGTCGACACCTTCATCGGCGGCGGCCTGGTCATCGACAGCCACTTGCGCAGCGGCGCCACGGGCAATGCGGGCGCCATCGGCTCCATGTCGATGGGCGCGGCCCTCCAGGGCGAGCCGCCGCGGCAACTGCTGAGCGTGGCCTCGCTCTTCACGCTGGAGAAGATGTATGCCGACGCCGGCCTGGACACCGGCGCCGTGGCCGATGCGCGCGCCATGCAGGCGCCGTGGTTGCCGGTGACGCAGGCATGGCTGGCGCTGGCCGCGCCCGGCATTGCGCTGGCAGCGCACAGCGCGGCGGCGCTGCTCGACCTGGACAGCGTGATCATCGACGGGCAGTTCAGCCGCGAGCTGCTGGCGGCCACCCTGGTCCAGGTCGATGCGGCGCTGGAGCGCTATGACTGGGAAGGGCTCGCGCGGCCCAGCCTCATGGCCGGCGCCATCGGCGCGGATGCGCGCGCCGTCGGCGGGGCGCTGCTGCCGCTGTACGGGAGCTTCTCACCGGACCGCGACCTGTTCCTGAAAGACGACGCGTAGGTGCACGCCATGCGGGTCCGGTTCTGGCGCGCCGCGATCATCTTCCTGGGGGCTTGCGCCTTCCTTCTTCCCGCATCGGCGCGCATCCACTATCGAGCCCCCGCCGGCAACCGGCCTCCGCACATCCTGATCAAGGGAGAACTGGTCCAGGCGGACATCGAGGCGTTCACCGCCATCGCCGAGACGGCGCGCAAGGATGCCGCGGCGTTCATGGCAAGCCGGGGCATCGATACGCCGCCGCCCGGCATGGGTTTCGTCAACGTGGCCATCGACAGCCGCGGCGGCAGCATCTGGGTCGCCATGTCCATCGGCAGGCTCATCCGCAAGTATTCCTTCGCAACGCGCGTGGAGGTCGGCGCTTCATGCGTGAGCGCCTGCGTGTACCTGCTGGCCGCGGGACAGGAGCGCTACGTGGGTGGTCGCGTCGGCATTCATCGGCCCTTCAGTCCGAACGACGGGGTGACCTCGGC
>JABFVP010000250.1 GCA_013362725.1 Cupriavidus sp. | reverse complement strand
GACTGGCCGGCGCCGGCGCGAGGACTGGTGACCATGGCGCGCGCGCGGCAAGGCAACCGCCTCGACCTGTGGATGAACGGCATCCCTGTCGGCCACTGGGAAACCGGCGCCGGCGGTGACCGGCTGGTCTATCGCGAAGACTGGATCGCCGATCCGCAGGGGCGGCCGCTGTCGCTGTCGCTGCCGTTCACGCCGGGCAACCAGCCGCATCGCGGCCCGGCGGTGGCCAACTATTTCGACAACCTGCTGCCCGACAGCGATGTCATCCGCCGCCGCATCGCGGCGCGCTACCGGGCCGGCGGCACCGACGCCTTCGCGCTGCTGGCCACGGTCGGACGCGATTGCGTCGGCGCCATCCAGATGCTGCCGCCCGGCGAAGCGCCAGAGGCGCTGCAGACGGTCAGCGGCCGCGCGCTCAGCGACGAAGACATTGCGACGCTGCTGCACGAAACCACGTCGCCCCCCGTGCTCGGCCATCGCGAGCCCATAGACGACCTGCGCCTGTCGATCGCCGGCGCGCAGGAAAAAACCGCGCTGCTGCGCTGGCGCGGACAATGGCAGCTGCCCCAGGGCAGCACGCCGACCACGCATATCTTCAAGCTGCCGCTCGGGCTGGTGGGCAATATGCGCGCCGACATGCGCACCTCGGTCGAAAACGAATGGCTGTGCGCGCAGATCGTCGCGGCGTATGGCCTGCCGGTGGCGCCGTGCGAGATTGCCCGCTTTGCCGGCACCAAGGCGCTGGTGGTCGAACGCTTCGACCGCAGGCCGTCGAGCCGCGGCACCTGGCTGCTGCGCCTGCCGCAGGAAGACATGTGCCAGGCCACCGGCACCTCGGCCTTGCAGAAATACGAGTCCGACGGCGGACCCGGCATCCGCCAGATTGCCGAGATCCTGTCCGGCTCGCGCGCGGCGGCGACCGACCGCCGGCATTTCTTCATGGCGCAGGTGGTGTTCTGGCTGCTGGCCGCAACCGACGGGCATGCCAAGAACTTCAGCATCAGCCACCTGCCGGGCAGCCAGTATGAGGCGACGCCGCTGTACGACGTGCTGTCGGCACATCCGGTGATCGGCCGCGGCCGCAACCAGCTGGCGCCGCAGAAGGCGCGGCTGGCGATGGCGCTGCATGGCCGGAACACCCACTACGCCATCCCTGAGATCCGGCGGCGCCACTGGTTGGCGCAGGGCCAGCGCATCGGCTTTGCTCCCGCCGAGGTGGAGGCCATGCTGGACCACGTGACCGGGCAGACCGCACGGGTCATCGACCAGGTTGCGTCCGGATTGCCGGCGGACTTTCCGCTGGACGTGGCCGACACGATCTTCGAAGGCATGCGCCGGCACAACCGCAGGCTGGCGGCGCGGGCAGAGGCGGACGTGTGAACGCGGGCGGACGCCAGCACTGGCATCGCTCCACCGAAAGGGAAATAAACCGGAAGGGAAATGGTGCCCATGGGCAGGATCGAACTGCCGACCTCTCCCTTACCAAGGGAGTGCTCTGCCACTGAGCCACATGGGCGATGTTCCGGCGTGCGACCACGCGGAATCAAATGGAGCGGGAGACGAGTCTCGAACTCGCGACCTCAACCTTGGCAAGGTTGCGCTCTACCAACTGAGCTACTCCCGCATGCTGGCTCCCCGACCTGGGCTCGAACCAGGGACCTGCGGATTAACAGTCCGTCGCTCTACCGACTGAGCTATCAGGGAACATATCGCCGTTCAGCGAAGCGCGAATTCTACAACATCATTGCGCCGAATTGAAAGCCCCGTTATGAAAGCTTTTGCAGCATTGCGTCCGGGGCCCGCGCCGGCGTTCACGCCGCGCCACGCCCGCCACGGCCCGGCGCATGCCGGTCGACGTCGACCACAGCCTGCGCAAACGCGCTGGGCGCCTCCTGCGGCGGATTGTGGCCCACCCCGCCGCTCAGGGTCCGGTGCTGGTACCAGCCGGTGAACTTGCTCGCATACGAACTCGGCGGCGGATGCGGCGCGCCGTTGGCATCGCCCTCGATGGTGATGGTGGGCACGCCGATGGTGGGCGCCATGGCCAGCCGCTGCTCGATCGCGTCGAACCTGGCC
>JABFVP010000284.1 GCA_013362725.1 Cupriavidus sp. | reverse complement strand
GTACCACCTGCCGCCGGAAGAAGACGCGCTGGTGCCCACCGTCTGCCACAGCCTGGACCAGGCGCTCGAGTACCTCGACAAGGGCCGTGCGTTCCTGACCAAGGGCGGCGTGTTCACCGACGCTTTCATCGATGCCTACATCGACCTGAAGATGCAGGAAGTGACCCGCTTCCGCATGGCGCCGCACCCGGTCGAGTTCGACATGTACTACTCGCTGTAATCAAGCGCCCACTTCGTTAATAAGAAAGAAGGACGGCCTGTGCCGTCCTTTGTTTTTTATGGGGGCATTGCCTCTGGCGCAGGGAACGAATTGCATCAAAATGCGTCGATTGCGGACCCACTGCCCAAGACCATGAACACACGTCACATCACGCTCCTTTTGGCCGTTTCGCTGGCTGCCCTGGCCGCGCAGACCCACGCCCAGAGCGGGCGCGTCTGGCGCTGTGGCAACGAGTACACCAACGACGCCACCGTTGCCCAGCAGCGCGGCTGCAAGATCATGGAAGGCGGCAACGTCACCGTGGTCCAGTCGCAGCGCCCGACGGTCACGGCGTCCAGCCGCGGCAGCTCGGCCGCCAGCTCGCCGCCCGGCAGCCCGCGCGTTGAAAGCGCCGACCAGCGCGCCCGCGACAACGATGCGCGGACCGTGCTCGAGTCCGAGCTGCGCAAGGCCGAGTCCAAGCAGACCGAACTGCTCAAGGAATACAACAACGGCCAGCCCGAGAAGCAGGGCGCCGAGAGCCGCAACTACCAGAAGTACCTGGACCGCGTGGCCGAGATGAAGGCGCAGATCGACCGCAACGAGAGCGACATCGCCGGCATCCGGCGAGAGCTCGGCCGCCTGGCGCCGCCCGCCGCGGCGGCGCCCTCGCAGAACTGATGGCGACGGCGTCTGCAGCCGCGCCGAAGGCCTGAAATGGCGTTCGGCAAGCCCTCCGCGCCCGCCAAGCGCTTCCAGGCCTTCGATCTGCTGGCGACGCTGATCGCCGTCGTGAAGGGCGACGGCTCGGTGCTCTTCGCCAACGCGGCCCTGGAGGATGCCCTGGGCACCTCCCGCCGCACGCTGGAGGGCTCCCACTTCGGCGCCTGCTTCAGCGAGCCGCAGGTGCTGCGCACCGCCATCGATGGCGCGCGCGCCAACGACTTCGCGACGCTGCGCTACGAAGCCTTCCTGCGCCGCGTCAACCACGAGCTGCTGCCGGTGCTGGTGACCCTCGCGCAGGCCGACCGGCCCGGCGAGATCGTCATCGAGATGTCGGTGCTCGAGCAGCAGGTGCGGCAGGACCGCGAGGAGCGCCTGCTCGACCAGGCCAAGGCCAACAAGGAACTCATCCGCAACCTGGCCCACGAGATCAAGAACCCGCTGGGCGGCATCCGCGGCGCGGCGCAACTGCTGCAGATGGAAGTGGAATCGCGCGACCTGATCGAGTACACGCAGGTCATCATCCACGAGGCCGACCGGTTGCAGACGCTGGTCGACAGGCTCCTCGCGCCACACCGCAAGCCCCATGTGGTGGGCGACGTGAACATCCATGAAGTCATCGAGCGCGTGCGCTCGGTGATCCTGGCCGAATTTCCGCGCGACCTGAACATCGAGCGCGATTTCGATCCTTCCATTCCCGAGTTTCGCGGCGACCGCGAGCAGCTGATCCAGGCCACGCTGAACATCGCGCACAACGCGGCGCAGGCGCTGGCCGAGCGACGCGCCGCCGGCGATGCGCAGATCATCTTCAAGACCCGCGTGGCCCGGCAGGTGATCTTCAACAAGCAGTGGTATCGATTGGCACTGGAATTGCATGTCATCGACAATGGACCGGGTGTGCCGGATGCCATCAAGGACCGGATCTTTCTTCCGCTCGTCTCCGGGCGGGAAGGCGGAACCGGGCTTGGACTGACACTGGCACAGACTTTCGTGCAGCAGCATCACGGGGTGATCGAGTGCGACAGCGTTCCGGGCCGAACCGATTTCAAGATATTGATACCGCTGCCTTGACCTGAGGTCGGGCGGCAAGCCGACAAGGAACTAAATGAAGCCGATCTGGATAGTTGACGACGACCAATCGATCCGCTTCGTTCTGGAG
>JABFVP010000634.1 GCA_013362725.1 Cupriavidus sp. | reverse complement strand
GCGGCCACCGGCGACGGCATCTCCATGGCCTGGCGCGCAGGCTGCCGGGTGTCGAAAATGGAATTCATCCAGTTCCATCCGACCTGCCTGTACCACCCCTATGCCAAGTCCTTCCTGATCTCCGAAGCGGTGCGCGGCGAGGGCGGCCTGCTCAAGCTGCCCGACGGCACGCGCTTCATGCCCGAACACGACGAGCGCGCCGAACTGGCGCCGCGCGACGTGGTGGCGCGGGCGATCGACTTCGAAATGAAGAAGCGCGGGCTGGACTGCGTCTATCTCGATATCACGCACCAGCCCGAGGCCTTCCTGAAGGAACACTTCCCGACCATCCATGCGCGCTGCCTGGAACTGGGCATCGACATCACGCGCGAGCCGATTCCGGTGGTGCCGGCGGCGCACTACACCTGCGGCGGCGTGGTCACCGACACCATGGGCCGCACCGATATCGGTGGCCTCTACGCCGTGGGCGAGACCGCCTGCACCGGCCTGCACGGTGCCAACCGGCTGGCGTCGAACTCGCTGCTCGAATGCATGGTACTCGGCCGCGCCGCCGCGGACAACATCGCCTCGCAGGACAAGGCCGGCGCGCCTAGTATCGCGCTGCCGGCATGGGACGAGAGCCGCGTTTCCGATGCCGACGAAGAAGTCGTGGTGTCGCACAACTGGGACGAATTGCGCCGCATGATGTGGAACTACGTCGGCATCGTACGCACCAGCAAGCGGCTGGAACGCGCGCAGCACCGCATCGTGCTGCTGCGCGAGGAGATCGCCGAGTATTACGCCAATTTCCGCGTCACCACCGACCTGCTTGAACTACGCAACCTGGTCGAAGTGGCTTCGCTGATCGTCGACAGCGCCTATTCGCGGCATGAAAGCCGCGGCCTGCATTTCAGCCGGGACTATCCGGATGCGCTACCCAAGGCGCTGCCGACGGTGATGCAGCCGCCCGCCGTGCGCAAACGTTGAGCCGCCAATCTGCCAACGGCGTGCCCGCTCTCCCGCTTGCGGGTTGGGGTGAGGGCCGAAGCCTCAGCGAAGTGAAACGCCTCGCCATGCCAGCGCCTGCCCTCACCCCCTGCCCCACTCCCGCACGCGGGAGTGGGAAGCAAACCCTTAGCCGATGATCCGCAGCGAGTAATCCGTCGCGCGCACGTCCTTGGTCAGCGCGCCCACCGAAATCCGGTCGACGCCGGTCTCGGCAAAGGTGCGGATGGTGTCGGCATTGACGCCACCCGATACCTCCAGCAGCGCCTTGCCCTGGTTGATCTTCACCGCGTCCCGCATCATCGGCACGGTGAAGTTGTCGATCAGCACCGACGTGGCACCGGCCGCCAGCGCTTCCTCCAGTTCGGCCAGGCTCTCTACCTCGATCTGCACCGACGCCTGCGTATCGAGCGCCAGCGCCGCCCGCATCGCCGCGCCGATGCTGCCGGCCGCGGCGATATGGTTTTCCTTGATCAGGATGCCGTCATACAGCGCCAGGCGCTGGTTCTCGCCGCCGCCGATGCGCACCGCGTACTTCTGCGCAAGGCGCAGCCCGGGCAGCGTCTTGCGGGTATCGAGCACGCGCGCACGGGTGCCGGCGATCAGGTCGGCATAGCGGCGCGTTGCGGTGGCCACGCCGGACAGCAGCTGCAGGAAATTCAGCGACGGACGTTCGGCGGTCAGCAGCGAGCGCGCCGGGCCGGTAATCTCGCACACCACGGAATCCGGCGCCATGCGCGCGCCCTCTTGCTGCAGCCAGCGCACCGCCAGCGCCGGGTCGACCGCGCGCATGCACGCGTCGAACCACGGCTGGCCGCACAGCACCGCCGACTCACGCACGATCACGCGTGCGTGCGCGGCCTTGTCCGCGGGCACCAGCAGGCCGGTCAGGTCGCCGCTGCCGACATCCTCGGCGATGGCGGCCTGCACATTGGCTTGCAGCGCTGCCAGCAGCGCCGAACCGTAGCTATCGAAAACCGGGTTCACGCTCATGCCGGACCAATCCCCTGGAACAGCGCCTGTTCCTGCGCCAGGTCGGACGACGGACGCACGTTGCGCTTCTGCGCGGCGGCGAAGTCGAGCATGCGGTTGATGCAGGTCACCGCCTTGGCGCCGATGGCCGGATCGACGTGGATCTCGTTGCGGCCGGTCTCGAGCACCTCGGCGAGGTTGGTCAGCGCGTTCATCGCCATCCACGGACAGTGCGCGCAGCTCTTGCAGGTGGCGCTGTTGCCGGCCGTCGGCGCCTCGATGAAGTGCTTGCCGGGCGCGGCCATGCGCATCTTGTGCAGGATGCCGTTGTCGGTGGCGACGATGAATTCGGTCGCGTCCAGCTTCTGCGCCGCCTCGATCAGCTGCGAGGTGGAGCCGACCACATCGGCCTGCGCCACCACGTTTTCCGGCGATTCCGGATGCACCAGGATCTTGGCGTTGGGAAATTCGCGGCGCAGCAGGTCCAGCTCGATGCCCTTGAACTCGTCGTGCACCAGGCACGAGCCCTGCCACAGCAGCATGTCGGCGCCGGTCTGCTTCTGGATATAGCTGCCCAGGTGCTTGTCCGGTGCCCACAGGATCTTCTTGCCCTGCGCGTGCAGGTGCTCGACGATCTTCAGGCCGATGCTGGAGGTCACCATCCAGTCCGCGCGCGCCTTCACCGCGGCGCTGGTGTTGGCGTAGACGACCACGGTGCGATCCGGGTGCGCATCGCAGAAGGCGGCGAATTCGTCGGCCGGGCAACCCAGGTCGAGCGAGCAGGTCGCATCCAGGTCCGGCATCAGTACGGTCTTTTCCGGGCTGAGGATCTTGGCGGTCTCGCCCATGAAGCGCACCCCGGCCACGACCAGGGTCCTGGCTTCGTGGTCGCGGCCGAAGCGGGCCATTTCAAGGGAATCGGAGACACAGCCGCCGGTTTCTTCGGCGAGGTCCTGCAGGTCGGCGTCGACATAGTAGTGCGCCACCAGCACCGCATTGCGCTCCTTCAGCAAGCGGCGGATACGCGCCTTCAGCGCCTGCCGCTCATCGGGCGACAGCACCGGAGGCACCTTGGCCCAGGCATGGGCCACGCAGCTGGCGCCAGCGGCGTTTTCGGCACCCGCCAGGTTCGGCTTCTCGAACTCGACGGTCTTGATCGATTGTGGGGTCATCTCCGGGTACTCCTCTAGACCTCCGCAAACAAGGGTGCGGCCGGCCAGAACATGGGGGAGTTTATCTAAAACAAAAGCCCCGCCATGGGCGGGGCTTTGTCAAACCATACGGCGCGGCCGGAATTGTATCAGGCGTAGCGGCGCAGGCGCAGCGAGAAATCGTGCAACGCCTGGATACCGCTGGCCTCGGCACGGTGGCACCAGGCCTGCAACTGCTGCAGCAACTGCTCGCGCGTCAGGTTCGAACGGCCCCAGATAGCGGCCAGTTCACGGCGCATTTCGACGAAGGTCTGCAGCGCCTTGTTCTGTTCGACGCTGCTGGCCAGCTGCTCGCGCTGCTGCGCGGCCAGCTTGGTTTCCTCGCGGTGGAACCACTTGCTGGCAGGCTTGAAGCTGCGGTACTCGGCGACGCGGCCTTCCTTGAGCTTTTCCAGTTCCTGGCGGAACGCGCCCTTGACGGCCTTGGCGTAGCGCGCCATCACGTCGTAGCGGTTGGCGATGATGGCTTCCAGCGTGTTGTGGTCGACCGGACGGGCCTCGACCAGGCGCGCCTTGGGCGGGGTCTTCTTGACCTTGGCCAGGCCGACCGCCTGCATCGCGCGGATATAGCCCCAGCCCACATCGAACTCATACCACTTGATCGAGAACTTGGCCGAGGTCGGGTAGGTGTGGTGGTTGTTGTGCAGCTCTTCGCCGCCGATGATCAGGCCCCACGGCGACACATTGGTCGACGCGTCCTCGCAATCGTAGTTGCGGTAGCCCCACCAGTGGCCCAGGCCGTTGATGATGCCGGCGGCATGGATCGGAATCCACAGCATCTGCACCGCCCACACGGTCATGCCGATCACCCCGAACAGCGCCAGGTCGATGATCAGCATCAGGCCGACGCCCTGCCAGGTGAAGCGCGAGTACAAGTTGCGTTCGATCCAGTCATTGGGGCAGCCATGGCTGAACTTGGCGATGGTTTCCTTGTTCTTGGCCTCGGCACGGTACAGCTCGGCGCCTTCCAGCAGCACCTTGCGGATGCCGCGGGTCTGCGGGCTGTGCGGATCGTCTTCGGTTTCGCACTTGGCGTGGTGCTTGCGGTGGATCGCGGTCCACTCGCGCGTGACCATGCCCGTGGTCAGCCACAGCCAGAAGCGGAAAAAGTGTTGAGCGATGGGGTGCAGATCCAGCGACCGGTGCGCCATGCAGCGGTGCAGGAAGATGGTGACGCCGGCGATCGTGATATGCGTCATCACCAGCGTGTAGATGACGATCTCCCACCAGGTCCAGTTGGCAAGGCCGTTGGCGGCCCAGTCAAGAATAGTGTCGAACAAACTGTTCTCCGTCGGTTAAACAGGGACTTTCCCGTGCAAGCCGGCTGGGCCGGTACACATAACGCGCAGAAAAAATAGCTGCGAATCTATTGATTGCGATAGCTGTCTGGCGCTTGCCACGGGACCCGAAGTCGCTCCGGGCTCCCCCAGCGCCGGCAACGCAGGCGCCGGCCGTGGCTAGCGGCTCATGATGCGAGCCAGGTACGAGCCGCTGCAATCTGGCGGCTGTCTGATGTGGGAGCGGGATGTCTCAACCCGCGACAACCCGGCATTCTACCGGATCGCCGGAGGCGCGAGCATACGCTATTTCCCGGATTTGGACGGGGAGCAACGGTTTTCGTTCCATGGGTGGCGCATCCGCCGCCCGCACGGCGTCCCATGCTTGGGGCGCTCAGGAGGCGTTTGCGGCCTCTGGCAATGTACTCGCCTTTGGCCCGCCAGGACCCTCAGGCAGCGTCTCATGCATCACGCGCAACTCTCGCTGCGGATATGGAATGGAGATGCCGTGCTCGCGCAGCGTGCGCCAGATGGCGCGGTTCATCGCCGATTGCACGCCGAGCTTGCCGTTCTGCGGATCGGCCACGAACACCGCGACTTCATATTCGATGCCACTGTCGGCGAACAGCACCAGGAAAGCCGCTGGCTCAGGGTTCGGCAGCACGCGCGGCAGATTGCGCACGCACTCGGTCAGCAGCGCGATCACGGTCTCGGGATCGGCGCTGTAGTCGGCCTGCACGCGTGTCGCCACGCGCACGTTGGTATTCGAGAACGAATGGTTCTGCACCGACTGCGCCACCAGTTGCTCGTTGGGCACCAGCGTCTCGCCGTCGCCGTTGCGCACCACGGTGTAGCGGGTACGGATCTGCGACACGATGCCGGTGTACTTGTCCACCGTGATCTGATCGCCGAGCTTGACCGAGCGGTCCAGCAGGATGATGAAGCCCGAGATGTAATTGCTGGCGATCTTCTGCAAACCCAGCCCAAGACCCACGCCCAGCGCGCCACCGAAGACCGACAGCACGGTCAGGTCGATGCCCACCAGCGACAGGCTCAGCAGCAGCGACACCAGCAGCAGCAATGCCTTGGAAATCCGCGTCAGCACCACCTTCAGGTTGCCGTCGAGGTTGGCCGAACGCATCAGCCGCTCTTCCAGCCAAGAGCCGAACCACAGCGCCACCAGCACCGTCAGCAGGATCCAGACCACCGCCATCAGGGTTTCGGCCACGCTGATCTTCTGCTTGCCGCCAATGGAGAAGCGCACGCTCTCCATCCAGCCCACCACGTCGCCGAGCACGCCCAGCACGTACAGGGCCATGCCGACCCAGACCAGCGTGGTCAGCACCTTCTCCACCAGCAGCAGCATGCCGTGCAGCTGGCCGCTGCCGGACATCACGCGGCGCAGCACGTAGAAGGTGGAATTCAGCGCGGTGATGCCGAACAGCGGCACCAGCGCCAGCCGCAGCACGCTGACCGGGATCAGCGGCGCCAGCGCGAAGCGCGCCACCAGCACCAGCGCCCAGCCGGCGAGCGGGAACATGGCGCGCTCGAGGCTGGCGGCGGCGAAGCGCACGGAGAAGCTGGAGTCCTCGTAGCGCGCCTCCAGCCGCCGCACCACGAAGCGCGCCAGCGGCCACGCCACCAGCAGGCAACCCGCCAGCACCAGCAACTGCCAGAAAAAGCCAGGGCCGCCGGCATCGCGGATCAGGTCGTCCAGCATCTTGCCGAACATCGAATGCGACGCTTTCAGGTCCTTCAGGCCGCCGAGGTCGGACAGGGTTTCACCGTTCATGGTGCAGATTCAAAGTTGGCCGCCCGCGCGCGGCGGGCGGCGGCCGCAAACCGCGATCAGCTGGTGCGCTCCAGCACCGCGGCAAAGAAGCCATCGGTCTGGTGCAGGTGCGGATACAAGGCAAACATGCCGTTGTCTGGCAGGCCCGGCACTTCGATCTTCTGGTCGGCCAGCACTTCGGCGGCCGGCACCAGGCGGAAGTTGGGATGCGCGGCGAGGAAATCGCGCACGATCTGCTCGTTTTCGGCTTCCAGCACGCTGCAGGTCGCGTACACCACGCGGCCGCCGCCCTTCACCAGACGCGCCGCGGAGTCAAGGATCGCGGTCTGCTTGGCGGTCAGTTCCAGCACCGACTCCGGCGACTGCCGCCACTTCAGGTCGGGATTGCGGCGCAGCGTGCCCAGGCCGCTGCACGGCGCATCCACCAGCACGCGGTCGGCCTTGCCGGCCAGGCGCTTGATCTTGGCGTCGCGTTCGGAGTCGATCAGCACCGGATGGACATTCGACAGGCCGCTGCGCGCCAGCCGCGGCTTCAGGTTGGCCAGGCGCTTTTCGGATACGTCGAAGGCGTAGAGCCGGCCGGTCGAGCGCATTGCCGCGCCCAGCGCCAGGGTCTTGCCGCCCGCGCCGGCGCAGAAGTCGACCACCATCTCGCCGCGCCGCGGCGCCACCAGGCTGCACAGCAGCTGGCTGCCTTCGTCCTGCACCTCGACCAGGCCGTTGACGAAGATCGGCAGCTGGTTCAGCGCCGGCTTGCCGGTCATGCGGATGCCAGACGGCGCCATCGGCGTGGGCTCGGCGCCCAGGCCGGCGGCCTGCAACTCGGCCAGCGCGGCCTCGCGGCTGGTCTTGCCCAGGTTGACGCGCAGGTCCAGCGGCGCCGGGCGCAGCCAGGCGTCGCCCAGGGCCGCGGCAAAGGCTTCGCCATGCTGGCGCACCAGTTCGTCGTACAGCCACTCCGGCAGGTTGGCGCGCACGCGCGGCGCCAGGCTGGAGCGTTCGATGGTGGTCAGGCGGTCCAGCCACTCGGCTTCATCGGGATACAGGAACGGCGACAGCGCATCGCGGCCCAGCGTCGCCGCCAGCCCGAGCAGCGCCAGCCGGCGCGAGGCCGCGCCGGTGCCGCTCTCGGCAAACTGGGCAAACTCGACGCGCCGGCGCAGCACCGCGTAGATCGCCTCGGCAATGATGCCGCGCTCGCGGTGGCCGAGTTTGGCGTTTTCGCGGAAGTAGTAGCTGACCACCGCATCGGCGGGACGCGCGAACAGCATCACCTTGCCCAGCAGGCGATCGATATGCTGGATGTGGCTGGCATGCAGCCCGCCATGCGTGCGCGTAGGGGCGCCGTTGGCGCCGCCGGCATTGGGCGACTTGCGGATCGGGCTGCTCTTGCCCTTGCTGCGCGCGGGGGCGCGGCCCTCGCCGCGCGGGGAACGGTTTCCTGCCTGGGTACGGCTCATGCCTGGACTCCTGCCGCCGGGGTCGCGGCGGAGATGGCCATCAGCAATTGCGGTTCGGCCGGGTTGATAACGTTGACCACGCCGTTCTGGAGCTGCAGCCGGTCCTCGACGAACCACTGCACGGCGCGGGGGTAAATCAGGTGCTCGCAGGCGAGCAGGCGCTCGGCCAGGGTCGCGGGCGTATCCGCCGGCAGCACGTCGAGCGCGGCCTGGATCACGATGGGGCCATGGTCCAGCTCCGGGGTCACGAAATGCACGGTCGCGCCATGCAGCTTGACACCGGCATCCAGCGCCTGCTGGTGGGTATTCAGGCCGGGGAAGCAGGGCAGCAGCGACGGATGGATATTCAGCAGCCGGCCCGCGTAGCGGTCGACAAAGCCGGGCGTGAGTATACGCATGAAACCCGCCAGCACCACCAGATCGGGGGCATGGGCATCGATGGCCTCGGCCAGCGCCGCGTCGAAGGCGGCGCGGTCCGGGTACTGGCGATGGTCGACCACGCCGGTTTCAATGCCTTGCTGGCACGCAAACTGCAGGCCCGCGGCGTCGGGCCGGTTCGACAGCACCGCCGCCACGCGGGCGGGCCAGCCGCCGTCCGCGCAGGCACGGACGATGGCTTCCATATTGGAGCCTCGTCCGGAAATCAAGATGACAATTTTTTTCATCGCGCAATTCTACCAAGGCAAGGCGCTAAACTCCGGTAAAGCCAACCCAGTACGTGCTTAATTCACGAGATCCGGACAGGCGCCGATTAACCGGCCTGTGGTAGCGAAGCCCTATAACCCGATTGATGGATTGTGACGCTTCGCCCCCTCTGCTAGAGTGGGCCCTACGTCCACGCGCCATTCCTGTGCATGACACAGTCCTCCGGAGAGGTGACAACAAGGACGAAACGGGATATT
>JABFVP010000381.1 GCA_013362725.1 Cupriavidus sp. | reverse complement strand
CCATGTATCAGCGCCCGCCGCGCGGCGATGTCGACTACTTCCGTCGCGCGCGCCGCCTGCTGCAACAACTGCACCGGCGCGGCCTGGCGCACAACGACCTGGCCAAGGAAGCCAACTGGCTGGTGCTGGCCGACGGCCGCCCCGGCATCATCGACTTCCAGCTCGCCACGCGCGGCGATCCGCGCGCGCGCTGGATGCGGCTGCTGGCGCGCGAGGACCTGCGCCACCTGCTCAAGCACAAGCGCACGTATTGCCCGCAGGCGCTGACGCCGGTCGAGCGGCGCGTGCTCAAGCGCCACTCATGGCTGCGCGAGGTCTGGTTCGCCACCGGCAAACCGGTCTACCGCTTCGTGACGCGGCGCCTGCTGAAGTGGGAAGACAACGAAGGCCAGGGCCCCAAGCCCTGAGGCCGCACCGCGCGGCCATCACCCGATACCGAGAACCGATATGACCACCCTGTCCGGCAAGACCCTCTTCATCACCGGCGCCTCGCGCGGCATCGGCCGCGCCATCGCCCTGCGCGCCGCGCGCGACGGCGCCAACGTCGTCATCGCCGCCAAGTCGGCCGTGCCCAATCCCAAGCTGCCCGGCACCATCCACAGCGTCGCCGCCGAGGTCGAAGCCGCCGGTGGCAAGGCGCTGGCCCTGCAGTGCGACATCCGCGAGGAAGACGAGGTCCGCGCCGCCGTGGCCGCCACCGTCGACGCCTTCGGCGGCCTCGACATCCTGGTCAACAACGCCAGCGCGATCTGGCTGCGCGGCGCGCTGGATACGCCGATGAAGCGCTTCGACCTGATGCAGCAGGTCAACGCGCGCGGCAGTTTCCTGTGCGCGCAGGCCTGCCTGCCGCACCTGCTGCAGGCGCCCAACCCGCACATCCTGACGCTGGCGCCGCCGCCCAACCTCGACCCGAAGTGGTGGGGCCCGCACACCGGCTACACGCTGGCCAAGATGGGCATGAGCTTCGTCACCCTGGGCCTGGCGGCGGAATTCGGCCCGCAGGGCGTGGCGGTCAACGCGCTGTGGCCGCGCACCGTCATCGCCACCGACGCCATCAACATGATCCCCGGCGTGCAGCCGTCGATGTGCCGCACGCCGCAGATCGTCGCCGATGCCGCGCACGCGGTGCTGGTGCGCCCGGCGCAGGGCTTCCACGGCCAGTTCCTGATCGACGACGAGGTGCTGGCGGCGCAGGGCGTCACCGATTTCAGCCCGTACGCGGTGGATCCGGCGTCCAGGCACCTGCTGCCGGACCTGTTCCTCAGCGACGCGCAGATGGCGGCGCTGCGCTGAGGTCCAGCGGTCCCGCGCGGCCCGCGGATGGGGGACAATGGCGGTTTCTCCCGCCGTATCGCCGCCTGCCATGACCGCTTCCTCCGACGAGCTGTACTCGCTGTCCGAACGCTACTACCTGCCGGTGTACCGGCCGCGTCGCATCGTGCTTGAGCATGGCAAGGGCGCGCGCGTGTGGGATCGCGACGGGCGCGAGTACGTCGACTTCGGCGCCGGCATCGCCGTCAACGCGCTCGGCCACGCCCATCCGGCACTGGTCGCGGCGCTGACCGAGCAGGCCGGCAAGCTGTGGCACACCAGCAACGTCTTCGTCAGCGAGCCGCCGCTGCGCCTGGCCGAGGAACTGGTGTCGGCGTCGCGCTTCGCCAGCCGCGTGTTCTTCTGCAACTCCGGCGCAGAGGCCAACGAGGCCGCGATCAAACTCGCTCGCAAGTGGGCGACGGCGAAGGGCCGCACGCCGGACCGCCGCGTCATCCTCACCTTCCGCGGCAGTTTCCACGGCCGCACGCTCGCCACCGTCACCGCCGGCGCGCAGCCCAAGTACCACGAGGGTTTCGAGCCGCTGCCGCAGGGTTTCCGCTACAGCGACTTCAACGACCTGGCCGCGGCCGAGGCGGCGATGGCCGCCGGCGACGTCTGCGCGGTGCTGGTCGAGCCGGTGCAGGGCGAGGGCGGCGTGACGCCGGCGACGAGCGAGTTCCTGCTCGGCCTGCGCGCGCTGTGCGACCGCCACAACGCGCTGCTGATGCTGGACGAGATCCAGTGCGGCATGGGCCGCACAGGCCAGTTGTTC
>JABFVP010000719.1 GCA_013362725.1 Cupriavidus sp. | reverse complement strand
GATGCCGGAGGCCCAGGTGATCTTGTTCACGAACGGGAAGGCATTGACCAGCTTGCCGCTGGTCGCGTCGTTGACGTAGAAGAAGCCGTTGCGGTCGGCCTTGCCGCCCATGCGCTTGCCGTCCAGGTCGAAGGTCACGAACTCGTTCACGCCGTCGAAGTCCCAGCCGTCGTTCGGCGTGTTCTGGTAGTGCCAGACAATCTTGCCGGTAGCGGGATCGAGCGCGACGGTGGAGGCGGAGTAGAGATTGTCGCCCTTGCGGATATGGCTGTTCCACGGGCCGGGGTTGCCGGTGCCGAAGTAGGCCAGGCCGGTCGCCGGGTCATAGGTGCCGCCCAGCCACGTCGCCGCGCCGCCGGTCTTCCAGGTCTCGCCGGGCCAGCTGGCGTTCTGGGTGCCGGTCATGCCGATCTCGGTCTTGTTGCCGTCCTTGTCGTACTTGTAGCCCATATGGCCTTCGACCACGGGCCGCGACCACACCAGTTGCCCGGTCTTGGCATCGCGCGCCTCGACGCGGCCGACCACGCCGAATTCGCCGCCCGAGATGCCGGTCAGCACCAGGCCCTTGGCCACCAGCGGCGCGGCCGTGTACGAATAGCCGGCCGCGTAGTCCTCCAGCTTTTCCTTCCACACCACCTTGCCGCTGTTCTGGTCCAGCGCTACCAGCTGCGCGTCGAGCGTGCCGAAGATCACCAGGTTGTCGTACAGCGCCGCGCCGCGGTTGACCACGTCGCAGCACGGCATGATGCCTTCGGGCAGGCGGTGCTCGTACTTCCACAGCTTGCGCCCGGTCTTGGCGTCGAGCGCGTAGATGCGCGAATACGAGGCGGTGACGAACATCTTGCCGTCGTGGATCAGCGGCTGCGATTCCTGTCCGCGCTGCTTTTCGCCGCCGAACGAGAACGACCACGCCGGCACCAGCCGGCCCACGTTCCTGGTATTGATGCGCGCCAGCGTGGAATAGCGCTGGCCCTGCGGGCCCATGCCCCACGACAGCACGTCGCCGGGGGTCTTGGCGTCGTTCTCGATCATGGCGTCGCTGACCGCCGCCTGCGCGGCGACGCTCGCCGCGGCGGCCGCGATTGCCGCGACCGCCAGCCCAACTCGTATTGTCCTCATTGCCATCTCCTCTCTTGTTTTCGGTTTCGCTGGTGCGCCACTGCGCCACACACCAGCACGCAAATGGCAAATCCCATGCCAGTCGGCTACGGCCTGATCACGCGCCCTGCAAGCCTGCAGCACGGCTGCGGCCCGCGCCAGCGTGCAACACTGCGTTGCAGCTGCGCCAGAATTGAACAGCCACCGTCGGCCTCTTCACTGACCCAGCGCGGCTTCCTCGTGCGCCGGGTAGAGATGGATCACGTTGCGCAGATATTCGGCGGGCATCGCGCCCCAGTGCGCATAGGGCTCGGGCACGGGCATGGCCATGACCTCGGCCAGGTCGCGTCCCTGCGCCGCGGCCTCGCGCAGGCGCGTGTCGAGCCATTGCAGGTAAGCGCGCGTCTGCGCGATGGCTTCCGTGCCGCCCAGCGCGGGACCGTGGCTGGGCACCAGCAGGCGCGCCCCGCTCTGCGCCATCAGCGCCTGCAGCCGTGCCAGGCTGTCGAGCCAGCGGCCGATGTGCGCGTGCGGCGTGGTCGGGATGCGCCCGCGGAACACCAGCCCGCCGGCAAAGACGATGCCGGCATCGCGGTCCAGCAGCACCAGGTCCGCATCGGTATGGCCTTGCAGGCGGATCAGTTCCAGCGTGCGGCGTCCGATGGTGCGGATGCCGGGTGCCAGCGCATGCACCGGCGGCGCGGGTTCGGTCCCGCGCATCCAGTCGCCGCACAGGCGGTAGAGGTTGTCGGCATAGGCGGCGCCTTCGCGGCGCGCGCCGTCGATGGTCGCTGGCAGCGCGCTGGCGCCCACGTCGGCATAGGCCTGGTTGCCGAAGAAGTAGTCGGGATGCAGGTTCAAGTTCAGCACCAGCCGTACCGGCGCGCCGGTCAGCGCGGCGATGGCGCGGCGCTGCTGATCGCCGTACTCGCGCGACGGGCCGGTGTTGATCACCACTACACCGTCGCCGGTGTCGATGAAGGCGGTAT
>JABFVP010000073.1 GCA_013362725.1 Cupriavidus sp. | reverse complement strand
GCTGTCGGCCGGCATGCTCAGCGGCCGCCTCGAAGGCGGCACCGTCGCGCATGGCCTGCGCCTGCGCGACGTGGTGTTCGCCAGCGGCCAGACGCGCGTGGCGGTCGACCGCGTCGACGGCAGCTGGAACCTGAGCTAGCAGCCGCGGCGGCTGCATGTGCAGTGGCTGCGCATCGGCAAGGCCGAGGTGCGGCTCGGCCCGTCCGAGCCCAGCACCGAACCGATGCAAAAGCCCGCTTCGCTCGAACTGCCGCTGGCCGTCGATGTCGATGCGCTGACGCTCGAGCGCCTGGCGCTGATGCAGGGCCCGGCGCCCACGGCCGCGCCGATGGTGTTCGGCAACCTGGCCGGCGCGCTGCACAGCGACGGCCAGCGCCACCGCATCAGCATCCACAAGCTGGAAACCCCTTACGGCAAGCTGGCCGCCAACGCGCAGCTGGGCGCCGCAGCGCCGTTCGCGCTCAGCGCCGAAGCCTTGCTGGAAAGCAGCTGGCAGGACGAGGCCTTCGCCGTCAACGCGACCGCCAACGGCAACCTCGACGCCTTGCGCGCCGAACTGCAGGCCAGCGGCGACCGCATCCACCTGCGCGCCGGCGCGGACGTGACGCCGTTCGGCAAGGTGCCGTTCACGCACCTGCTGGTCGACGGCGATCGCATCAACCCGCGCCTGTTCAGCCCGTCGGCGCCGCACGCCAACCTGACCGTGCATGCCGAGCTGCGGCCGGTGGATGGCGTGGCGGCCGGCAGCAACGCGGCGGGGGCTTCCGCTCCAACGGCAGCATCGGCGGCATCGGCACCCGCGGCCGCGCCCGCGCCGGCGCCGCTGGCGGTCGCCGGCGAAATCGAGATCCGCAACCTGGAGGCCGGCCCGCTCGACCGCGAGCGGCTGCCGCTGCAGTCGGTGCGCGCCCGGGTCGAACTGAGCGAGATGGCACAGTCGGTATCCGACCTGCGCGTGGCGCTGCCGGGCAAGGCCGAGATCGCCGGTAGCGGCTCGCTGCGCGGCGGCCGCGGCGGCTTCGACCTGGATGTGCGCAGGCTGGACCCGGCGGCGCTGCATGGCTCGCTGACCAGCGCCAGCCTGTCGGGCCCGGTGGTGGTCCGCATCGAGCCGGGCCGCCAGAGCGTGGCGCTGGACCTGTCCGGCGGCCCGCTCAAGCTATTTGCCGACGCCAGCATGGACGCCGAGACCGTGACCCTGGCCGCGCTGCGCGCCGTGGTCGGCACCGGCCTGCTGACCGCCGAGGGCAAGCTGGGCTTGAAGGACAGGCAGCCGTACAGCTTCAAGGGCAAGCTGTCGGCGTTCGATCCGTCGCGGCTGGCCAAGGTAGCCGCGGGCCGGATCAATGCCGATTTCACCGCGAGCGGCGAGCTCGCGCCGCAACTGGGCGTGGCGCTGGACTTTGCCGTGCATGAAAGCGAATACGCGGGCCTGCCGATGACCGGCGGCGGCAAGCTGCGGCTGGCCGGCGAGCGGCTGCTGCCGAGCGAGGCCGCGCTCAGCATGGCCGGCAACCAGGCCAGCCTGCGCGGCAGTTTCGGCGCGCGCGGCGATGCACTGAAGCTCGCCGTCGATGCGCCGCAGCTGGACCGCCTGAAGTTCGGCGTGGCCGGCAAGCTCAAGCTCGACGCCACCATCACCGGCACGCTGAAGAAGCCAGAGGTGGTGGCCGACTACAACGCGCAGGCGCTGGAAATGGGCCCGCACAAGCTGGCCAGCGCCAGCGGCCGCGCCGAAATCCGCGGCGGGCTCGACGGACCGCTGTCGGTGCAGCTGGCCGCGCGCGGCTACCGCGGCCCGCAAGCCAGCCTGAGCACGCTCGACGCCACCCTCAACGGCACCCAGGCCAGCCACGCCTTCGACGTCAAGGCGGCCGGCAGCCTGAACCAGCGGCCGCTGCAGCTGGCGCTGGCGGGGCAGGGCGCATGGCGCGGCAAGGATGGCTGGAACGGCACCATCCGCACGCTGGAAGAGCGCAGCACCGTCAATCTGCGCCTGGCCGCGCCGACGCAGCTGCTGGTGGCCGACCAGCGTGTGCGCCTGGGCGCGACGCGCCTGCTGCTGGACCGCGCCACGCTGGCGATCGACAGCTTCGATTGGGACCACGGCCGCATCCGCAGCGCCGGCAGCCTCGACGGCCTGCAAGTGGCGCGCGTGCTGGAGCTGATGGAGACCATCACCGGCGAGCGCCCGCCGGTGCGTTCCGACCTGGTCATCGACGGCCGCTGGAACCTGGCGCTGGCCGAGACCGCCACCGGCTTCGCCGAGCTGCGCCGGCGCAGCGGCGACCTCTCGGTCAACGCGGGCCGGGGCTTCACCACGCTCGGCCTGGGCGAGACCAGCCTGCGCGCCGACGCCGGCGGCAACCGCATCGCGCTGCGCGGCGGCATGGTGTCGGGCCGCATCGGCAAGGTGGTGGTCGATGCCTCCGCCGGGCTGGTGCAGGAGCAGGGGCTGCAGACCGTGGGCCCGGCCTCGACGCTGGGCGGCACCGTCACCGTCGACGTGCCGCGGCTGAAGTCGCTGGAAGCGCTGACCGGCCCGCAGTACGCCTTCGACGGCCGCCTGGCCGCTGCGATGCGGCTGGCGGGCACGGTGGCGGCGCCGCTGCTGACCGGCACCATCAACGGCGACAACCTGGCGGTGACGCTGTACGACCAGGGGCTGCGGCTGACCGACGGCACCGTGCGCGTGGTGCTGGACCAGAACACGGTCGAGCTCAGGCAGGTGGAATTCCATGGCGGCGAGGGCAAGCTCACCGCCACCGGCAATATCAAGCTGGGCGAGGCCGATCCCAACCTGACCGGCAAGATCGTCGCCGACAAGCTACAGCTGTTCGCCAGCCCCGAGCGCACCCTGGTGGTGTCGGGCGATGCCAGCATCGCCAACGAGAACAAGCAGGTGGTGATCCGCGGCAAGTTCCACGTCGACCGCGGCCTGTTCGACCTGCCCAAGGCCGGCGCGCCGGTGCTGGGCGACGATGTCGTGGTGATCCGGCGCAAGGACCAGCGCGCGGTCAAGACCGCGGCCACGCCGGTGCCGGAAACCAAGCCCGCCAGCCGCTTCAGCCCGGTGATCGACCTGATCGTCGACCTCGGCAACAACTTCCGCTTCCGCGGCGCCGGCGCCGACCTGCGGCTGGCCGGGCAGATGGGCGTGAAGAGCGAACCGCTGGCGCCGATGAAGGCCACCGGCACGGTGCGCGTCACCGAGGGCACCTACGAGGCCTTCGGCCGCAAGCTGGACATCGAACGCGGCATCATCAATTTCAACGGCCCGATCGACAACCCCAACATGAACATCCGCGCCATGCGCCGCAACCAGGAGGTCGAGGCCGGCGTCGAGGTCACCGGCACGGTGCGGCTGCCGCGCGTGCGGCTGGTGTCGGAGCCCAACGTGCCCGACGAGGACAAGCTGTCGTGGCTGATGTTCGGCTACGGCGCGGAAAGCGCCGGCGCCGGCCAGCAGCGCCAGCTGAGCGGCTCGGCGCTGGGCGGCGCCGCGCTGGGGCTGATCGGCGGCAGGGCCGGCAAGGGCATCGTCTCGCATTTCGGCATCGACGAATTCTCGATCGGGCCCAGCACCGCTGGCCTGAACGACCAGCAGGTGGTCAGCATGGGCAAGGCCATCACCGAACGCATGTCGGTGGGCTACGAGCAGAGCCTGACCTCGGCCTCGAACGTGGTCAAGCTGACCTGGCAGTTCTCGCGGCGCTGGTCGCTGATTGCCAAGGGCGGCTCCATCAACGGTTTGTCGGTTTTGTTCAACCGCCGCTTCGATTCCTGGGCCAACCTGTTCAGCGGGACCCCGAATCGCGGCACCAGGAGGAGCCAGCAGGATGAAAGCCAGCCACTCGACCCCGAAAGCGCCGCACAGGCGGCCTCGGCCGTCATCGCCGAGCCGGTGCGCCGCTGAATTGCCTTCGGCCGTTTTCCCGTCGACCTTTGCCGCGTCGCCGCGACGCCTTGCCGCCATGGGACTGATTGCCTCGATGCTTGCGCTGTTCGGCTGCGACCAGCAGAAGGTCGACCAGGCCATGAAGAAGGCGGGCGAGACTGCCCGCAACACCTGGAACGCGATCAAGCCCGACAGCGAGCTGTTCAAGGGCATCGTGCCTGGCCAGTCGACCGAGGAAGAGCTGCGCCGCCAGGCCGGCAAGCCCGAAATCGTCTGGGAAGAGGCCGACGGCGGGCGCCGGCTGGAATACCCGCGCGGCCCCGAGGGCACCACCACGTGGATGGTCACCATCGGCGCCGACGGCAAGGTGGCGAAGATCGAACAGGTGCTGTCGGCCGAGAATTTCGCGCGGGTGCGCGCCGGCATGAGCAAGGACGATGTGCGCCGCCTGCTGGGCAAGCCTACCAAGGTGGAGGCGTTCGCGCTGAAGAAGGAAGAGGTGTGGGGCTACCGCTGGATGGAAACCTCGACCGACAAGGCCTTCTTCAACGTGCATTTCAACAGCGACGGCAGCGTCACCACCACCTCGCGCAGCGACGATCCGTCGCGGATGCAGGGCGGCTGACCCCCGGCCTCCCGCGCCTGCCTTCCGCCTGCCTTCAATGCAGCTTCACTGCAGCAGGTGGCAGGCGGCCTGGTGCACCGGCATGGCGGCGCCGGCGGCAGGGTCCAGCCGCCGCATCGGCGGCACCTCGGTCGCGCACGCCGGCAGCGCGCGCGGGCAGCGCGGATGGAACTTGCACCCCGGCGGCGGGTGCAGCGCCGAGCCGATATCGCCAAGGATCAGACCTTCGACGGGCTGGTGGTCCGGGTCGGGCCGCGGCGCCGAGCCCAGCAGCGCCTGCGTATAGGGATGGCGCGGCGCGCCGAAGACCGCGGCGCTGGGCCCGCTTTCCGCCATATTGCCCAGGTACATCACGCCCACCGCCGAGCTGAAATGCTCTACCAGCGCGAGGTCGTGGGCGATCACCACATAGGCCAGCCCGAAGCTGCGCTGGATCTCCGCCAGCAGGTTGATGATCTGCGCGCGGATCGACACATCCAGCGCCGAGGTCGGCTCGTCCAGCACCAGCAGCCGCGGCCGCAGCGCCAGCGCGCGCGCCACCGCGATGCGCTGGCGCTGGCCGCCGCTGAACTCGTGCGGGTACAGGTCGAGCGCGCCGGACGGCAGGCCGACGATCTCCAGCAGCTCCAGCAGCCGGGCCCGCAGCGCGGCGCGGTTGCCGCCCTGGCCGTGCGCCAGCAGCGGCTCGGCCAGCAGCATGCTGACCTTCAGGCGCGGATTGAGCGACGACGACGGGTCCTGGAACACCGCCTGCACCTGGCGCCGGTAGGCCAGCACGCCCTTGCGGTCCAGCGCCAGCACGTCCTGGCCATCGAAGCGGATGGCGCCGGCGCTGGGGCGCTCGAGCAGCAGCAGCTGGCGCGCGATGGTGGTCTTGCCGCAACCGGACTCGCCCACCAGCGCAAAGGTCTGGCCGGCATCGACGGCAAAGCTGACGCCGTCGACGGCACGCACGGAGCCGCCGCCGCGCGCGGGGAAATGCTTCTTCAGGTCGTGCACTTCAAGCAGCATGGCGCCTCCTGGCTTGCGCGGTGTCAGCCGGCCGAGGCCAGCCAGCAGCTGACCTTGTGGCCGGACTCCAGTTCGATCTCGGGGGGATAGGCGTCGTCGCACAGCGGCTTGCGCTGCGGACAGCGCGCCGCGAAGCGGCAGCCGTGCGGCGGATCGACCAGGCTGGTCGGACTGCCGGGGATGGCGTAGAGCCGCTCGCGCCGGTCGCCGAAGCGGGGAATAGCCTGCAGCAGCGCCTGCGTATAGGGATGGGCGGGGCGCTTGTACAGCGTGCGCACGTCGCCGGTCTCGACGATGCGCCCGGCGTACATCACCGCGACCCGGTGGCAGATGCTGGCCGCCACGCCCAGGTCATGCGTGATCAGGATGATGCCGACGCCGGTCTGCGCCTGGATGCGGCGGAACAGCGCCATGATCTGCACCTGGATGGTCACGTCCAGCGCCGAGGTGGGCTCGTCGGCGACCAGCAGCCGCGGCGCGCTGGCGATGGCCATGCCGGTCACCACGCGTTGGCGCATGCCGCCGCTGAACTGGTGCGGATAGTCGTCCAGCCGCGTCTCGGGCGAGGGGATGCGCACGCTTTCCAGCACCTGCACCACCTGGCGCCGACGTGCTTCTCGCCCGTCGGCGAGGCCATGGTAGTGCAGCGGCGCGCCGACCTGGTCGCCCACCGTGAATACCGGGTTGAGCGAGGTCAGCGGGTCCTGCGAGATCATCGCGATCTTGCGGCCGCGGTACTGCGTGCTGAGGGTCTTTTCCGGCAGCTGCAGCAGGTCCGCGCCATCGAGCAGCACCTTGCCGCCCAGGCGCACGCCGCCCTGGCGCGGCAGCAGCCGCAGCATCGACAGGATGGTCATGGACTTGCCCGAGCCGGACTCCCCCACCACGCCCAGGGTCTCGCCCTGGTTCACATGCAGGTCGACGCCGTCGACCGCGCGCACCAGGCCGCGCCGCAGTTCGAGGTGGCTGGTCAGGCCCTGCACCGACAGCATCGGCGCGCCGTGCGAAGACGGGTCCGGGGCGGCCGTTGGCAACGGGCGTTGGGTCACGTGCGGGTCTGGGCCGGTCATAGCTGCCTCCGTTTGGGGTCGAAGTGGTCGCGCAGCCAGTCGCCCAGCAGGTTCGACGCCAGGCACGTGGCCATGATCGCCAGCCCCGGCATGGTGATGGCCCACCACGCGTTGGTGATGTAGTTGCGCGCATCGGCCAGCATCAGTCCCCACGACACGTCGGGCTGCTGGATGCCCAGCCCGAGGAAGCTCAGCGAGGCCTCGAAGATGATCACCTGCCCGACCTGCAGCGTGGCCAGCACCAGCAGGGTGTTGAGCAGGTTGGGCAGCAGGTGGCGGCGGAAGATGGTGAGCGTGCCGCAGCCCGCCACGCGCGCCAGCGCCACATAGTCGCGCTGCTTGAGCGACATTACCTCGCCGCGCACGATGCGCGCGTACCAGGTCCAGTAGGTGACCACGATCACCAGCACCACGGTATTGAAGCCCGGCCCCAGCATCGCCGCCAGCACCAGCGCCAGCGCCAGTGCCGGGATCGACATCTGGATGTCGACCAGCCGCATGATCAGCGCGTCCAGGCGCCCGCCGAAGTAGCCGGCCAGCATGCCGGCGGCGGTGCCGATGCCGCCCGAGATCAGGATGGCGTACAGCGCGACCACCAGCGAGATGCGGGTGCCGGCCATGATGCGCGTCAGCAGGTCGCGGCCCATGTTGTCGGTGCCGAGCGGATAGGCCCAGCTGCCGCCCGCCAGCCACGCCGGCGGCTGGAACGCGAGCCCGAGGTCGAGGCCGTTGGGGTCGTGCGGCAGCAGCGCCTCGCCGCCGATGGCGCAGGCCAGCAGCAGCGGCAGCAC
Organism: Cupriavidus sp.; assembly: GCA_013362725.1. GTDB lineage: Bacteria > Pseudomonadota > Gammaproteobacteria > Burkholderiales > Burkholderiaceae > Cupriavidus. The sequence continues at coordinate 1,232 of JABFVP010000073.1, read as the reverse complement.
CGCCAGTGCAAACCAGGGCAGGTTGCGCAGGTTGCGACGCGGGCGCTGGCGCACCGGCGCGGTGGCGCCGGCAGGGGGAATGGCGATCTCAGGCATGGCGGATCCTCGGGTCGATAAGGCCGTAGCTCAGGTCGACCAGCAGGTTGGACAGCACGAACAGCACGGAGGTGAGCATCACGCCCGCCTGCACCACCGGAAAATCGCGCGCGAACACGGCTTCGACCACGGTGCGGCCGACGCCGGGCCAGGCGAAGATGACCTCGACCACGAAGGCGCCGCCCAGCATCGCCGCGAAGTAAACGCCGAGGATCGTCACCAGCGGAATCGCCGCGTTGCGCAGCGCATACTTCCAGATCAGCACGCGCTCGGGCAGGCCCATGGCGCGGCCCATGCGGATGTAGTCGCTGTCGAGCACGTCGAGCATTGCCGAGCGCACCACCCGGGTTTGCGCCGCGACCGGATACCAGCCCAGCGCTATCGCGGGCAGCACCAGGCTATGCCACGATTCGCGCCCGAACGCTGGCAGCCAGTTCAGCTGCACCGCGAACAACAGGATCAGCAGCAGGCCGACCCAGAAGTTGGGCATGGCCTGGCCCGCCATGGCAAAGACCTTGGCGAAGCGGTCGAACCACGAGCCGCGGTAGACCGCCGACAGCACCCCGAACGGCACCGCCATCGCGATCGAGAACGCCAGCGCGGCCAGCGCCAGTTCCACCGTGGCCGGTAGCCGCTCCAGGATCAGGCCGAGCGCCGGCTCCTGCCAACGGTAGGAGTTGCCGAAGTCGCCGGTGACGGCGTTGCGCAGGAACACCAGGTACTGCGCCACCAGCGGCTGGTCCAGGCCGAGGTGCCGGCGGGTCTGTTCGATGACCTCGGGCGGCGCGTCGGCCGGCAGCAGCAAGGCGAGCGGGTCGCCGGACAGGCGCGAGATCAGGAAGATGATCACGCTCGCACCAAGGATGCTGATCAGGCCGTGCAGCAAGCGTCTGGCAATGGGCATGGCGGGGCTCCGTCGGAGAGTCGTCAGCGGGGATGCCGCGCCGGCTGCGCGCAGGGTCGCGCGCAGCTGGCGCGGCGGCGCATCAATGCTGCGGCTTCCAGCTGACTTCCTGGAACGAGCGCCAGTAGTCGCGGATCGGCCAGGGCACGTAGTCGATCTTGTTGTCGCGCCAGGCCAAGGTCACCAGCGGGCGGTAGGTGGGCAGGCCGCCCAGCACGCGCTCCTGCTTCAG
>JABFVP010000461.1 GCA_013362725.1 Cupriavidus sp. | reverse complement strand
GCCGGCGCCTTCGCCCTGGCGCGAAAGCACCAGCGTCGTGCCGGGCGGCAGCGCCATCTCGGCCGCGCACAGGTCGGCGGCGATCGGCAGCTGGCGCCCGCCGCGGTCGACCAGCACGCCCAGCGCCACGCGCGCGGGGCGGCCGTAGTCGAACAGCTCGTTGACGGCGGCGCGGATGGTGCGGCCGGTGGCCAGTACGTCGTCGATCAGCAGGATGTTGCGCTCGTCCACGGCAAACGGCAGCGTGGTCGGCTGGGCCTGGCTGTGCAGGCCCTTCTTGGCATAGTCGTCGCGATGGAAGGCGACGTTGATCACGCCGTGCTCGGGCAGCTGCAGGTCCGCCGCCAGCCGCGCGGCAATCCAGGCCCCGCCGGAATGGATGCCGGCCACCGACCAGCGCGCGCGCTCGGCCTCGGGGATCAGTGCCTGCGCCTGGTCCAGCAGCTTGCGGTACAGCGACTCGGCGTCGGGAACGGGAATCTGCGTCATAGCGGGAATTGGTCGAAGTACTGTTGCAGGATGATGCGCGCGGCCTCGGCATCGAGTTCGCCGCGGCGGGCGCCGGCCATCGACGCGGCGCGCGAGGTATAGCGCTCGTCCACCCATTCCACCGGCAGGCCAAAGCGGCCGTTGAGCTGGTTGCCGAAGCGCCGCGCCAGCTTCATCGACGGCTGTTCGCCGCCTTCGGGGTTGACCGGCATGCCGACGATCAGCTGCACCGGGTTCCACTCCTGGATCAGCGCGGCGACGGCCTCGAAGCGGCCTTCGACGGTGATATTGGGAAGGATGGTCAGGGCGCGCGCCTCGCGCGTGATGAAGTTGCCCAGCGCAACGCCGATCTTTTTTTCGCCGTAGTCGAATGCCAGGACCGTGCCGTCGCGGGGCAGTTCGCGCCCCACGGCATCAGGCATGCCCGGCCTCGCCGGACAGCATGGTGAAGTCGATGCCCAGCAGCCGGATGGCGGCGGCAAAGCGCTCGTCGGGCGGCACGCTGAAGATGATCTCGGGATCGGCCTGGACCGTGAGCCAGCCGTTGCGCCTGAGTTCTTCCTCCAGCTGGCCGGCGCCCCAGCCGGAATAGCCTAGCGTCAGCAGGAAACGGTGCGGGCCGCTGCCATTGGCCACGGCTTCCAGCACATCCTTGGAGGTGGTCATCTCAAGCCCGCCCGGCACGGCCAGCGACGAGACATAGACGCCGACCGGGTCGTGCAGCACGAAACCGCGCTCGGTCTGCACCGGCCCGCCGAAGTAGACCGGCTGGTGCGCCACGGGCTGGATCTCGAGCTTGAGGTCGATCTTGTCGAACAGCGTGGCCATGTCGATGTCGATGGGCCGGTTGATCACCAGCCCGAGCGCGCCACGCTCATTGTGTTCGCAAATGTAGACGACGGAACCCGAAAAGGTCGGATCGGCCATGCCGGGCATGGCAATCAGGAACTGATTGGTCAGATTGATGGGTGCTTCGGGCTTCGCCATGCCTTGCATTTTATCAAATCGCCGGGGGTCTTCCGGAAAAGATTGGCGGGCGTTCCAGTGCAGCAATGGGCGCTCCGCCGCGCGCCGTGACCGCGGGCCAGATCACGCCTTGCCGGTCAGCGCGGCCAGCTCCTGGGCCGTCAGCCAGCGCCACTCGCCTTCGGCAAGCGCCGGATCCAGCTGAAGGCTACCAATGGCGCTGCGATGCAGCGCGTCGACATGGTTGCCCGCGGCCGCGACCATGCGCTTGACCTGGTGGTACTTGCCTTGCACCAGCGTCAGCCGCAGGCTGCGTTCGCCGGTGATCTCGCAGGCTTCCGCCGCGATCGGCGCGGGTTCGTCCAGCAGCTGCACGCCGCTGCGCAGCGCCTCGGCCTGCGCCGGCGTAACCGGCTCGGCGGTGGTCACTTCATAAACCTTGGGCACCTTGCGCTTGGGCGAGGTCTGGGCATGGATGAACTGGCCATCGTCGGTCAGCAGCAGCAGGCCGGTGGTGTCGTGGTCGAGCCGCCCCACCGCCTGCACCTCGCGCTGGCGCAGCGGCACCGGCAGCAGGTTGTAAACGCTGGGGTGATGGCGCGGGCGCTGCGAGCATTCATAGCCGGCGGGCTTG
>JABFVP010000034.1 GCA_013362725.1 Cupriavidus sp. | reverse complement strand
TATGGCCCAGCACCTCGCGCGTCTGGCCGCGGATATCGGCCTTGGGATCGACCTCGGGGACCTGGCCGGCCAGATAGACCACACCGTTGAAGACCGCGTATTCGGACAGGCGCTTGCCGACGTGGGCGCGCTTCAGTTCAGGAAGACTCATGGCAATGCGTAACTCGATAAAAACAGCCGGATCACAAACAGTCCGGCAGCGGGCGCGCTCAGGCGCCGGTAAAGAACTGGCGCACGATCGCGATCTGCGCCGGATCGACAAAGGTCGGGGCGTGACCCACATCGGGCACTTCCACCGAGCTCACATGCTGGCCGCGCGCCACCATCTCGGCCACGGTCTCGCGCAGCAGCAGGTCGGACTGCGCGCCGCGCACCACCAGCACCGGGGCCTCGATGGCTTCGAAGCTGCGCCACAGCGCGGCTTCGCCGGCGGCGATGGCCTCGGGCGTCGACTTGCGGAACGGCAGCGCGAGCTGCGGATCGTAATGCAAGCCCCATTCCAGGCCGTCTGCGCCCTGCATCGGTTTCAGGATGGCGGCGTTGAGCTCGCGCCACTGCTCGGCGCTGTGGCGCCCGAACGAGGCGCTGATGGTCTGCAGGTACGCCAGCCCTTCCTCGAAGGTCTTGAAGCGCACCGGCAAGCCAAGGTAGGCACCGATACGCTCGACCGCCGACGGTGCGATGCGGGGGCCGACGTCATTGAGCAGCAGCCTGCGCACCGGCGATCTGGGCAGCCCCGCCAGGCCCATGCCGATCAGCCCGCCCATCGAGGTGCCGAACCAGTCCACCTTCTCCACATTGAGCCGCGCGATCAGCGTGACCATGTCGGAGACATACTGCGGCACCACGTAGCCGTTGGCATCGGCCAGCCATTCGGAACGGCCGCGGCCGACCACGTCGGGGCACACCACGCGGTAGTCGCCGCAGAGCGCGCGCGCCACGGCGTCGAAGTCGCGTCCGGTGCGCGTCAGGCCGTGCGCGCACACCAGCACGCGCGGATTGGCGGGGTCGCCCCACTCGTGGTAGGCCATGCGGTGCAGGCCCGCCGGACTGATGCACTGGACGAAACCGAGACGCGGACTGGCAGACATCTGGACTCCCTGACAAACCGGACCGCACAGCGCCAGGAAGGCGCCGCCGCCGGAAGTTGAGCAAAGCTGGATTGTACGCCGCAGCGGGTACAATGCCACAGCACAGTGTCCGCGCCCTCGCGCGCGGGGCGCGCACCGCCACGGCGCGCGCCGCCCATCCGGCGGCTGTCCTGTCGTGGCATTCCCTTTCTTTCGACGGAGGCTTACATGCTCAACGGCAAGACCGCACTGGTAACTGGCTCGACCAGCGGCATCGGGCTCGGCATCGCCAAGGCGCTGGCGGCGCAGGGCGCTCACATCATCGTCAATGGCTTCGGTGACGCGGACGCCGCAAAGAACGAGATCGCGCAGGCGGGCCAGGGCATCCGCGTCGGCTACCACGGCGCCGACATGAGCAAGGCGGCCGAGATCGAAGACATGATGCGCTACGCGCAGTCCGACTTCGGCGGCGCCGACATCCTGGTCAACAACGCCGGCATCCAGCACGTCGCCACCATCGAAGACTTCCCGCCCGAGCGCTGGGACGCGATCATCGCCATCAACCTGACCTCGGCCTTCCATACCACGCGCCTGGCGCTGCCCGGCATGAGGCAGAAGAACTGGGGCCGCATCATCAACGTCGCCTCCACCCACGGGCTGGTGGCGTCGGCGCAGAAATCGGCCTACGTGGCGGCCAAGCACGGCATCGTCGGCTTCACCAAGGTGACCGCACTGGAAACCGCGCAGACCGGCGTGACCGCCAACGCGATCTGCCCCGGCTGGGTGCTGACGCCGCTGGTGCAGAAGCAGGTCGAAGCCCGCGCGCAGAAGGAAGGCATCCCGGTCGAGCAGGCCAAGCGCGAGCTGGTGCTGGAGAAGCAGCCCTCCGGCGAGTTCGTGACCCCCGACGAACTGGGTGCGCTGGCCGTGTTCCTGTCGTCCGACGCGGCCCGGCAGGTACGTGGCGCGATCTGGAATATGGATGGCGGCTGGGTGGCGCAGTAAGGAGCTACGGATGCAACGACGACGTTTTCTCGGCACCCTGGGCGCGCTGGCGCTCGGCACGCTCGCGGTTGGCGTGCTGGGCCCTGCGGCCGATGCCTTCGCGCAGGCCAAGCCTCTTGCCATCGACGTCTACAAGAGCCCGCTGTGCGGCTGCTGCGAGGAATGGGTCAAGCACCTGCGTGCCAACGGCTTCGCCGTGACGGTGCATGACGTCGAGGATACCGGCGACTACCGCAAGCGCTTCGGCATGCCGGAGCGCTTCGGCTCCTGCCAGACTGGCCATATCGCCGGCTATGCGATCGAGGGCCACGTGCCCGCCGCCGAGATCCGCAAGCTGCTGGCCGCCAAACCCAAGGCGGTCGGGTTGGCAGTGCCGGGCATGCCGGTCGGCTCGCCGGGCATGGAACAAGGACCGCGCAAGGATCCGTTCGACGTGCTGCTGGTCAAGGCCGACGGCGCCGCGTCGGTGTTCAGCCGCCACAACAAGCTGGCGGCCTGACGTGCCGCCGCGCCGGATGCGCCGCGGCGCATCCGGCAATGCCCTATCCCACCGCAAGGCGCTGCAGCGCCGCCTCGACCTCCCGCCACACCGCCTCGGTCTCGTCCTCGGTGCATACTCCGTGCTGGCGCTTGACCGCGCCCAGCCGGTTCAGCACCAGATGCTGATCCGGCACCACGCCCGCGTTGGCCAGGCACGCCTGCACGCAAGCCAGCGGACACCCGTCCAGCGCCAGGATAGGCCTGCCCGAGCGCGCCACCCGCGTCAGCGCCGGCACGCCGCCGCCCACGCCGCTGATGCACGACATCTCTGCGCGGCCGCCGCGGTCCAGCCGCACTGCGCAGGCATTGGCAAGTTGCGCCACGCTGGAGCAGCCGGAGCAGGCGTAGACCAGGGGCAGGGATCGGGTGGGAGAAGCGGGCATCGCGCACCTTCCGTCAAGTCGGTTCGTCGCAGGGCGGCGCCCATACGGACAGCGGCCAGCTTAGTGGCAAGGCGACCAGCCCGGCCATTCGCCGAAGGAGCTAACAACGTCGTCCGCACGACATAGGTCGAAGCGTCATCCAGCCATCAGGAACGCGCTCGAGCCTGACTCAAATCAAGCCTTGCGTTTTCAGCGGCACTGGTTTATACCAGTTCAGGTATATTGCCCCGATGCCAGCCAAAGAAAAACCACTGTTCTGGATCGGGAGCAGCAAGAAGGACCTGACGGAGCTTCCGCTCGACGTGCGGAGGTTTTTCGGCCATGCCCTGCATTTTGCCCAGCGCGGTGACCGACACGATGCGGCGAAGACGCTCAAGGGTTTTGGCAGCGCCGGAGTGCTCGAAATACTGGAGGACGATGCTGCCGGCACCTACCGCGCTGTCTATACCGTGAAGTTCGCTGAAGCGGTGTTCGTCCTTCACTGCTTCCAGAAGAAGAGCAAACACGGCATCGCCACGCCAAAGGCAGACATCGAGATCATTCGCGCCAGGCTGAAGGTCGCCGAAGCGCTGGCATGGGAGTTACGACATGGCAAAACGCAGAATTGATGGCATCGAGGTCGAGGCCAGTTCCGGCAACGTGTTTGCCGACCTGGGCGTTCCGGACGCCGACAAGCTCCGGATCAAGTCCGGACTGGCCATCGAGATCAAGCGGGCCATACGCAGCCTTGGCCTGACTCAGGAAGAAGCGGCCCACCGTATGGGCATCCCGCAACCGAAGGTCTCCGGACTGCTGCGCGGCGATTTCGCCAACCTGTCGGAGCGCAAGCTGATGGACTGCCTGAACCGGCTTGGGTATGACATCGAGATCAAGGTCAGCCCCGCGATGGAGCCGATCGGCCACCTCACGCTCAAGGTCGCGTGAAAACAAGAACCCCCTGCAAGCACATAGCTTGCAGGGGGTTGCTGATGCCGGTGTGCGGGCAACCTGCTTACAGCAGCGGCGCCCCCGTCTTCGCCTGGATTTCCTCGCGGCTGACGCCCGGAGCGGTTTCCACCAGCTTGAGGCCTTCCGCGGTCACGTCGATCACGCCCAGGTCGGTGATGATGCGATTGACCACGCCCACGCCGGTCAGCGGCAGGTTGCACTGCTTCAGGATCTTGAGGTCCTCGGTGCCGTCCTTCTTCTTGGCGGTGTGTTCCATCAGCACCACCACGCGGCCGACGCCGGCGACCAGGTCCATCGCGCCGCCCATGCCCTTGACCATCTTGCCCGGGATCATCCAGTTGGCCAGGTCGCCCTTCTCGCTGACCTGCATCGCGCCCAGGATGGCCAGGTTAATGTGGCCGCCGCGGATCATCGCGAACGAGTCGGCCGACGAGAAGATCGACGAGCCCGGCAGCGTGGTCACGGTCTGCTTGCCGGCGTTGATCATGTCGGCGTCGACTTCTTCCTCGGTCGGGAACGGGCCGATGCCGAGCAGGCCGTTCTCGGATTGCAGCCAGACTTCCATGCCTTCCGGCACCCAGTTGGCCACCAGCGTCGGCAGCCCGATGCCCAGGTTGACGTAGAAACCGTCCTGCAGCTCGGCCGCGGCGCGCGCGGCCATTTCGTCACGTGTCCATGCCATGATGGGTCTCCTTAGCTGGCCGCGCGCACGGTGCGCTGCTCGATGCGTTTCTCGGGGTGGGCGTTGAGCACCAGGCGCTGCACGAAGATGCCGGCCAGGTGGATCTCGTCGGGATCGAGTTCGCCGGTCTCGACGATCTGCTCGACCTCGGCCACGGTGACCTTGCCCGCCATCGCGCACATCGGGTTGAAGTTGCGCGCGGTGCGGCGGAACACCAGGTTGCCGGCCTTGTCGGCCTTCCAGGCCTTGACCAGCGCCACGTCGGCGGTCAGCGAACGTTCCATCACGTATTTTTCGCCGTCGAATTCGCGGATTTCCTTGCCTTCGGCGACGATGGTGCCGACCCCGGTCTTGGTGAAGAAGGCCGGGATGCCCGAGCCGCCGGCGCGCAGCTTTTCGGCCAGCGTGCCTTGCGGCGTGAATTCCAGTTCCAGTTCACCGGCCAGATACTGGCGCTCGAACTCCTTGTTCTCGCCCACGTAGGACGAGATCATCTTCTTGATCTGGCGCGTGGCCAGCAGCAGGCCGAGGCCGAAGCCGTCGACGCCGGCGTTGTTGGAGATGCAGGTCAGCTGCTTGGCGCCGCTGTCGCGCAGCGCGCCGATCAGCGCCTCGGGGATGCCGCACAGGCCGAAACCGCCCACAGCGATCGTCTGGCCGTCGCGGACGACGCCTGCAAGCGCTTCTGCGGCGCTGGCGTAGACCTTGTTCATGCTTCGCTCCTTCCTCGGTAGTCCCTGTCGATCTCCCCGCCGGCGGGTAGTGCGGCGGGCGACGCAGGGAAATTGTAACGGTACAATCGGCGGCAGGCGGGCCCGTCGCCGTAACGCGTCCGACCGACAGCATACGCAAGCACAGCCGGCTACGCCATTACGTAAAAATACATAAGCAGATGCCCGCCATCGACTACCAGACCGCCTTCCAGCTCGCCCCCGTGGGGCTGGTGCTGTCACGCGAGCGCGTGATCGAGGATTGCAACGAAGAGGTCTGCCGCATCTTCGGCACCACGCGCGAGGCCCTGCTGGGCCAGTCGTTCCAGGTGCTCTACCCCACCGCCGACGAATTCGAGCGCACCGGCGCGCGCATCGCTCCGATCATGGGCAAGCGCGGCATGTATTCGGACGAACGCATCATGAAGCGCGCCGGCGGGGAACTGTTCTGGTGCCACGTCACCGGCCGCGCGCTGGACCGCAGCCAACCGCTCGGCGCAGGGATCTGGACCTTCGAGGACTTGTCGCAAAAGCGCCAGGTCACCGCCGAACTGACCGCACGCGAACGCGAGATCGCGGCGCAGCTGGTGGAAGGCAAGACCAGCAAGCAGATCGGCAAGCTGCTAGCGATCAGCCCGCGCACGGTCGATATCTACCGGGCGCGGCTGATGAAGAAGTATGGGGCGAGCACGTCGGTGGATCTGGTGCAGAGGCTGGTGGCGCACTAGACAAACACCAATAGCAGCAAGAAGGAGATCGGTTTTGGGTGCACCCAAGCCGCCCGAGCTGGCCCAAGCAAGGTGTTCTCCCTCTCCCCTCACGGGGAGAGGGCCGGGGTGAGGGGTGGGCTAGCAAGGAACCACATCAAGCGGGGCCAACGGTGTTAACCCCACGGACGTCAGCCTTTGACACTCCCGCCCTCACCCCCAGCCCCTCTCCCGCAAGCGGGAGAGGGGAGCAAACCCGCGGCAGGCGCTACGCCTCACCGTTCAATGATCCCCCGGATCTCCGCCGGCACCGGCACCGATTTCTCCTGCGCATAATCACACCACACCACCTTGGCCCCACCTTCTGCCCATACCACGTCGGGCAGGTCGGTGCGCCGGATTTCCATGTGCGTCTCAAAACTGGTGCGGCCCAGCTGCCCGGCATAGACCCGGCATTCGATCTGGCCCGGATAGCGCAGCTGCTTCAAAAAGGTCATATGCGCATTGATGATGACCGGCCCCTGCCCTTGCGCATCCTTGCCGCCGCGCCCCAGCGACGCGAACCACTCGATGCGCGCCTGCTCCAGGTACTGGAAATAGACGGTGTTGTTGACATGGCCCATCGCATCCATGTCGCCCCAGCGGATCGGCATGATCGCCGTGTAGACGTGTTTCATCAAAGCCTCCAAAGCAACAGGCCCGCCGACACCGGCGGGCCTGTTTCATGACTTAGCGCTTGGCAATCGCGCCTTCGGCCTTGGTGACAAGATCGGCGCCGATCTGCTTCTTCCACTTGTCGTAGACCTTGGCGGTGGCCTTGCGGAAGGCGTCGTGCTCGGCCGGCGTCAGGTGCGTGACCTTGACGCCGTGGGCTTCCATCTCCTTCCACGCGGGCGCGCCGGCCTCGGCCAGGCCCTTGCGGGCCAGCGCGATTTCCTGCTTGCCGGCGTCAATGGCGGCCTGCTTGACGATCTCGCGATCGGCCGGGGTCCAGCTTTCCCAGATCTGCTTGTTGACCACGAAAATCAGCGGGTCAGCCACATAGCCCCAGGTGGTCACGAACTTCTGGCCCACCGTGTACAGCTTGGCGGCGGCGAACACCGACTGCGGGTTCTCCTGGCCATCGACCGCGCCCGAGGCCATCGCCGGCTGCGCGTCGGCCCAGCTCATCTGGGTCGGGTTGGCGCCCAGTGCGTTGAAGGTCTCGATGTACAGCGGCGAGCCCACCACGCGCAGCTTCAGGCCCTTGAGGTCTTCCGGCTTGCGCAGCTCGCGCTTCGAGTTCGACACCTCGCGGAAGCCGTTCTCGCCCCAGGCCAGTGGCACCACGCCAGCCTTTTCCAGCGTGCCGAAGATCGACTTGCCGACTTCGCCCTGCGTCAGCGCGTCCAGCGCCTTGTAGTCGGGCATCAGGAACGGCAGCGAAAACAGGTTCAGTTCCTTGACCTGCGGCGACCAGTTGATGGTCGAGCCGACCGCCATGTCGATCACGCCCTGGCGGATCGCCGAGAACTCGCGGGTCTGGTCGCCGGCCACCAGCGAGGTGCCCGGGTACAGCTTGATATTGATGCGGCCGTTGGTGCGCTGCCTGACCAGGTCGGCCCAGATCTCGCCGCCCTTGCCCCACGGGAAGGCCGGGCCGAGCACCAGCGACATCTTGTACTCGGACTTGTAGGTCTGGGCCATCGCGCCGGCGGGGGCGAAGGCGGAAGCGGCAATGGCAGCGGCCGTTGCGAGCATCAGGGCACGACGTTTCATTTCATCTCCTCTGGGGAATCGTCAGTTCTTGTTGGTCAATGCAACAGGTCAATAGCCAAGGTAGTCGGGCAGCCAGGTCGCCAGCGGCGGATAGGCCAGCACCATCAGCATGGCGATAAACATCGCCAGCAGCATCCAGACCACCCACGGCACGGTCTCTTCCATGCGCACGCGGGCGATCCGGCACGACACCATCAGGTTCACGGCCAGCGGCGGCGTGAACTGGCCCAGCGCCACCTTCAGCGTCAGCACCACGCCGAACCACACTGGGTTCCAGTGGAACGCATTGGAGATGGGCAGCAGCAGCGGCACGAAGATCAGGAAGATCGAGATGCCGTCGAGAAACATGCCCACCGTCATCAGCAGCAGCACGATCAGCGCCAGCACGCCGTACTCGCCCAGGCCGGAGGTGGCGATCGCCTGCGCGAGCGGGTCGATCACGCCCAGCGTCGACAGCGCGTAGGCAAAAATGCCGGCCAGCGCCACCACCAGCAGGATCACTGCCGAGGTCTCGGCCGCTTCCTGGAAGATCGTGAACAGGTCACGCATGCCGATGCTACGGTAAATCACCATGCCGACGAACAGGCCATAGACCACCGCCACCACGGCGGCTTCGGTCGGCGTGAACCAGCCCGCGCGCATGCCGCCGAGGATCAGGAACGGCGCCACCAGGCCCCACGCCGCTTCGCGCAGGCTCTTCCAGAATGGCGGGCGCGGCAGCGCAGCTTCGGCGGCGCCCATATTGTGCTTGCGCGCCAGCCACACCGCCGGCACGATCAGCGCGATGCCGGCGAGCACGCCCGGGATCATGCCGGCCGCGAACAGCGCC
>JABFVP010000663.1 GCA_013362725.1 Cupriavidus sp. | reverse complement strand
GCGGCGCTGAAGCCAGGCAAGCGGCTGCTGGTGGTGGGCGGCGGCTGGATCGGCCTGGAGGTGGCAGCCACCGCCCGCAAGAAGGGAATGGACGTGACGGTGGTGGAGGCCGCGGCTCGCCTGTGCGAACGCACCGTTCCCCCCGAGATATCAGACTACCTGCTGCAGTTGCACACTTCCCATGGCGTTGAAGTGCTGCTTGGCACCGGCATCGAGGCATTCGACGAATCGCCGCAAGGCTTGAGCGCCATGCTCGGCAACGGCGTCCGGATCGAATGCTCCGCCGCGCTGGTGGGCGTTGGAATGGTGCCCAACGACGAACTGGCGCGCGCGGCCGGCCTTGAATGCGACGGCGGCGTCGTCGTCGATGCGCAATGCCGCAGCAGCGACCCGGACATCCTTGCTGCGGGCGACGTGGCCTCATGGCATTGCCGGTGGGCCGGGCGCAGGATGCGTCTGGAGTCGTGGCAGAACGCGCAGGAGCAAGGCATTGCTGCCGCGCGATCTGCGCTTGGCATGGCTGTGGACCATCAGCCGCTGCCCTGGTTCTGGTCGGACCAGTACGAGATGAACCTGCAGATCTTCGGCATGCCCGCCGCGGGTCACGTCCGCGTGCTGCGCGGCGATCCGTCGGCCGCAAGCTTCGTGATGTTCTTTCTCGAAGGCGACCGGGTGGCCGCCGCCCTGGGGCCCAACGCGGCCAAGGACCTTCGGTTTGCACGGCGGCTGATCGAGCGCGGCACGAGCATTGACCCCGCCAGGCTGGCAGACACGCAGGTGCCGATCGGCAAGCTCTGACACCTGTTTGCCTCGGCTCCCAAGTCCAACACTTTGCTGCCTGCGACGCCGGCTCGGCCGTCCCGGCCGCGTGCGCGCCTAGCGCGCGTTGCTCAGCGCGAAGGTCGCCGGGTTGCCCACGGGCGTGGAGGACACGAAAGCGAGGTCGCCGGTGGCTTGCTGGATCGAGTACGTCTCCAGCCGGTCGCCCGTCAGGGCGTAGAGATGGAGGTTCGAAGGGTCCACCTCGAACCTGGGATTGGCAACGGAGGCGCCCTGGAGCGTGATCGTGGTGGCGCCGATCGACGAGATACCGCCAAATGCTGTGATGGCGTACCGCGTGATGGCAGGGGCGCCGGGAATATTCAGCTTGCCCACGTAGAGAAACTTGCCATCTGCGCTCACTGCCATATGCCCCGCCTTCTGGTAGCCATAGTTTGCATTGGGCCGCAGGCCACCCGAGACTGCATCCGGTACGTACAGGAAGATGCGATTCGTACCAAGATTCGTGGCGTAGTAGAAGAGCCCGTCCGGGTGCATGGCCGCGGCGAACGCCGGCGTGTCTATCGGGGCCACGCCGATCGACCGCAAACGGCCGTCCGCCATGAGCTCGTATTGAGACACATACGCCGCCGAGCTGTGCGTGAAGTAGACGAAGCGGCCGGTTGGTTCGAACGTGATCGTGGAGACAGGCGCAAGCGCCGCTGAATGGGCCGGCAGGGGCGTCGTCGACAGGCCGCTCTCCGGGTCCAGCAAGTACGTTTCCACGGCACCCGTGTCCGTTGCGGCCAGCAGGGCCCTGCCGTTGGGATCGCTCCTGAGTGCCACGACCTGCCCGCTCACGGTCGTCAGCGTGTTCATCAGGTTGAGCCCGGCGCTGGCGGGCGTTGCGACGGCGAACTGCTGGATCGAGGACCCGACGGCGACGTTGACGGTACGCGTCTTCGAGCTCGCGTCGATGGCGGCCGGCACGCCGGGGGTTGCGCCGCCTGGCGCCGCCGCGGCGCCCACCGTTCCGTTGGCGCCGATCATCCGTGGCTCGACGGCGGGCTGCGCGCCCCCCACGCCAATCAATGCGATGGTCGCGCTGTCCCGGATGCAGGTCACCGTCACGTCGGCAATGTCTGCTGCGGCGACAACGCCAGTGCCGTTGCCGACCGTGCATATCTGCGTCGGAAGCCGGGGCTGGCTCTTGATCGTCACGGCGTACGAACTGGCGCTTGCCACAGGTGCCGCGAACTCGAACGCACCGTCGGCAGACACGGCCAGGTCGTCGCCGGCATTGTTCTGAAGCACCAGCCCCGCGGCCACCAGTCCGGACACGCTGCCCTTCACCTTGAAGGACTCCACCGAGCAGACGACGTCGACGTTGGCGACGGCACTCGCGCCGACGACACCTGCGCCGTCGTTGACGCTGCAAGTCTGCTGGGGCGCGCCCGCATCCAGGTCGAGGCCGGAGACGGTGACCGCATAGGCGGCGCCGCCCGCCACGCCGTCCGGGAACATGAACTGCCCGTTGCCAACCGCAAGCGCAGGACCTGCGTTGTTGCGCAGCATGACCTTGCCGCCGATGAGGCCGCGAACGGTTCCGCCCACGGCGTAGGTCATGTCCGCGCACACGACCTTGACATTGCCGATGGCGAGGCTGCCCATTTTCCCGGTGCCGTCGTTGACCGTGCATGTCTGGCCGGCCGGCTGCGTCTTGACAGTGACGGCATAGTGCGCCGCGCTTGCAACCGGCATGGGGAAGGTGAAGCGGGCCGACGCCGGCGAAACACCAAGGTCGTCGCCCGCGTTGTTCTGCAGCACCAGTCCCGCGCCGATCAGGCCGGCGACGGTTCCGCCAACTGCAAAACTCTGCGTGCTGCACACCACCTCCACACTGCGCACGTCCTCATGGGCGACCGTCCCCGTGCCGGCATTGACGCTGCACAGTTGCGACGGCTCCGCAGGCTGCGACGCCACGGTTACCGCATAGCCGGAGCCCGGCGCAACAGGCGCGGCGAATGCAAACGCGCCGTCCGCGGGCACCTGCAGGGCATCCGATCCGTTCCGAAGCACCAGGCCGCTGCCCTTGAGGCCCGAAACGGATCCGCCCACGCTGTAGTTCTTTGCGCTGACCGGCGCAGGCGCATCTGCATCTCCGCCGCATCCAGCCAAGGCGGCGAACGCGAGCGCCACCAGGGCGGCCCTGCCGGAGTTGATGGGAAAGAGGGGCGAACGGGCTGCGCCGGTGACAGGGCGAAGGCGTTGCGGCAGTCTGGAGGCTTTCATGTAACTTTGAGGTTACAGATCGCAGCCGCCAGTGCCAATCCCCGAAATCAGTTAGCGCCCGTCGGCATCACGCGCGCTGCGGGCCATGCAAAAAGAAACCCGCCGAAGCGGGTTCAACGACAGTTCCAAGGGGATGGAGGGGGAGAGGAGAAGAGCGGAACTGCCGAACCGCAACTTTGCGACCGTCCCCTTAACCGAGTCTTAATCGGGGCCCGATCCAGCCCGGAAACCGAGACGGCGCGGCCGCCGCGCCTTCGCGTCCTCCCCTATGCCCGCGCTCTCCTGCCCAGCCCACAATCAACTGCTGGCAGCTACCAGCAGAAGAAGAAGCGAGACATGGGCCAGCACAACTACCTGCATCTGTGGGACGACAGGTTTCTCTACATCACACCCGAAATCCACTCGGGCCTGACCGCGCGTTCATCGGCAACGCTGCTGGTCTCGCCTGCCGGCCGGCCCTTCCGGCTGGAGGCGCTGGACGGCACCCGCGTGCGCTGCGAGGCGGCGCTGGTGGCACCGCACGTGCCGCGCCGGCTGGACGTGGATGACGGCGGCGGGCTGCTCTCGCTCAACCTCGATCCGGCCTCCGCGGCCTACCGCCTGCTGGCGCGGCGCGGCGGCAACCAGGGCATCCGGGTACTGGATGCGCGCTGCTTCGGCAGCAAGCTGCGCGAGGCCTTCCAGCCGGCGCTGGACGGCGTCCTGACCGCGCGCCAGCTGCGCAGCCTGAGCGCCGGCCTCGTCGAGGCGGTGGCGGGCAGACCCGAGCAGGACGGGGCCGCGCTCGACCCGAGGGTGGCCCGCGTGCTGGACGTGATCCGCGGCAGCGCCGAGCCGCAATCGCTGGCGCGCCTTTCGGCCCTGGCCTGCCTTTCGCCCGACCGCCTGAGCCACCTGTTCGCGCAGCAGGTGGGCCTGTCGATCAAGCGCTATGCGCTGTGGACCAAGGTACGGCGCTCGGTGGAGCAGTTCGGCGGCGGCCGGCGCCGCCTGACCGACGCCGCGCTGGAGAGCGGCTTTGCCGACGCGGCCCACATGAGCCGCACCTTCCAGAGCTACTTCGGGCTGCCGCCCTCCTTCCTGGCCAGCCAGGTGGCGGTGCTGACGGATCCCCAGGCCGCCGCCGCATAGCGTCTGCGTTCAAGCCAGCACGGCGGGCGCTGCCTATGCTGCACAAGGCTCCGTCAAGAGAGCCTGTTCGTGCAATTCCAATTGGAGACTTCATGCGACTTTCCTTCGTTCGCGGCCCTGTGCCGCTGTCCGCGCTGGCGCTCGCCGCCGCCGTCCTGGTTGCCGCCTGCGGCGGTGGCAGCAACAACGGCGGAGGAGGAGGTGGCTCCGGCACGCCGGGCACCCCCGACCCGCAACTGAGCTACAAGGCCGACATCCGCCGCACCGGCATGGGCGTTCCGCACATCAAGGCGGACAACTGGGGCAGCGCCGGCTACGGCTACGGCTATGCGCAGGCGCAGGACGACCTGTGCACCATGGCCAACTCCTTCCTCACCTACCGGGGCGAGCGGTCGCTGCATTTCGGCGGCGACGCGCAGATCCCGTTCTCCAGCACCATCGGCCGGCCGAAGAACATCGACTCCGACTTCTTCCACCGCCACGTGCTGAACGATGACGTGATCAAGACCATGGTCGCCGCGCAGCCCGAGACCATCCGCGAACTGGTGGCCGGCTTCGCGGCGGGCTACAACCGCTACGTGCGCGAGATCAAGGCCGGAGGCGACACCGGCGCGCATGCGGCCTGCCGCACCGAGGCCTGGGTGGCAGCGGTCACCAGCGACGACATCTTCCGCCGCATGTATGCGGCCAACTTCGCAGGCGGCTACAGCAATTTCCTGGCAAACATCGCCAATGCCAGCGCGCCGGCCGCGGCCTCGCAATCGGTTGCGATGCTGCGCCGCCAGCGCGCGGCGCAGGCTGCCACGCAACTGGCCGGCGCGACCACGAAAGCGCCCGAACTCCAGGTGGGCGGCCACGAGGGCGTGGGCAGCAACATGTTCGGCTTCGGCACCGCCGCCACCGGCGACGGCAGCCCACTGCTGTTCGGCAACCCGCATTGGTACTGGCGCGGACCCGACCGCTTCTACCAGGCGCAGCTGACCATTCCGGGCCAGCTCAACGTCAGCGGCACGTCGTTCCTTGGCATTCCGGTGATCCTCATCGGCTTCAACGACAACGTGGCCTGGAGCCATACGGTGTCCACCGCGCGCCGCTTCGGCTTCTTCCAGCTCACGCTGGCCTCGGGCGATCCGACCAGCTACATGGTCGACGGCCAGGCCGTGAAGATGAAGGCGCGCAGCATCACCGTGCAGGTAAAGCAGGCTGCCGGCGGCCTGTCGCCCGTGACCCGCACGCTGTACGAATCGCAGTACGGCCCCATGGTCAACCTGGGCCTGCTCAATCCGGCCCTGGCATGGAGCCAGACCACCGCTTTTGCCATCCGCGACGTCAACGGCGACAACTTCCGCCTGTTCCGCAACTGGCAGCGCTGGAACCAGGCCAAGTCGCTCGACGAGTTCGCCGCCATCCAGCGCGAGGAAGCGGCCATTCCATGGGTCAACACGGTGGCCGTGGGCCGCGGCAGTGCCAAGGCCTGGTATGCCGACATCGGCGCCATCCCCAACCCGCCGGCCGCCAGCTGCAACTCGCTCTACGCCGGCGCACTGGCGGGCGCGCTACCGCGCGTGCCGGTGCTCGACGGCTCGAAGAGCGCCTGCGATTGGCAAAGCGACGCCGACTCGGTGCAAAAGGGCGCCCTCGGCCCCGCGCGCATGCCCAGCCTGCAGCGCGACGACTACGTGGCCAACATGAACGACAGCTACTGGCTGAGCAACCCCGACCAGCCGCTCACCGGCTACCCGGCCATCCTCGGCCCCACCGGAACGGAAGTGAGCTTCCGCACGCGCCTTGGCAACCTGATCGCGAAGGGACGCCTGGCCGGCACCGACGGCTACACCGGCAAGTACGCCACGAGCGACATCGTGCGCAAGATGGTGCTCAACAGCCGCGTGTACACGGCGGAGCTGTTCAAGAACGAGGCGCTCGGCCTGGTGTGCGCGGGCGGCCCGATCACGGTGTCGGGCCAGAGCGTCGACCCGGCTGCCGCATGCACCGTGCTGACCGACTGGGACAACACCGGCACGCGCACGGCGCGCGGTGCGCTGCTGTGGGACGAGTTCTGGACGCGGGCGAGCAAGACCACGGGCCTTTACGCAGTGCCGTTCGACGCTGCCGACCCGGTCAACACGCCGCGCCAGCTCAAGACCGACGGCAGCATCACCACGGCACTGCGCGAGGCCTTCGGCGCGGCGGTGCTGGCAGTGCAGGCGAGCGGCTACGCACTCGACGCGCAGCGCGGCGACTACCTCTACGCCACGCGCAGCGGCCAGAAGATTCCGCTGTACGGCGGGTGCGGCGGCCAGGGCTACTTCACCATCGCCTGCTCGGACAAGGCACTGGGCCAGGGCGGCTACAGCATGGACAACGACCCCAACGGCAACAGCTACATGCAGGTGGTACGTTTTCCCGACGGCGGCGTGGAGGCCCACACCTTCCTGACCTTCTCGCTGTCCGATGACCCGGCGTCGGCGCACAACGCCGACTACACGCGCGCGTACAGCGAGGGCCAGTGGCACAAGGTGCCGTTCTCCGAAGCCGAGATCGCAGGCGATCCGGCGCTCAAGCTGACGAGCATCAGCGAGTAAGAACAGCGCCGCGCCAGCCGGTTGCGCACCGGGCGGCGCGGCGCGCCAAACATCCGACCATTCCCGTGCGGCTTGGCGGGTGAATGCCCTGAAATTCGGTGACGTCTATTAACATTTAGGAATCATTCGCATTTGCATTCGCTTTAATCCGTTGTCTCGATGACCCGATCTTTCCGCGCTCCCGCCTCCCGCCTCACGTCCCAACCCACCCTTCGTCCCATTGCCGCACTGGCCCGCCAATTGGTGCATGCCGGCCTGGCCTTCGCCGCCGTCGGGGCCACCGCGCAAACCGCCCAGTCGGCCGCCGCCCTGCCCGAAGTGACCGTTTCAGGCGAAGCCGAGGGCCTGCCCCGCCCCTATGCAGGCGGCCAGATGGCGCGCGGCAGCAGCCTGGGCATCCTGGGCACGACCGACACCATGAGCTCGCCCTTCAGCAGCACGAGCTACACCTCCGAGCTGATCCAGGACGAGCAGGCCCGCACCATCGGCGACGTGCTGGTCAACGATCCGTCGGTGCGCCTGAACACCGCAGCGGGTGGCTTCTCCGAAGACATCCAGGTGCGCGGCTTCAACATCACCAACGGCGACATCGGCCTCAACGGCCTCTATGGCCTGACCTCTTCCACCTCCAATCGCGTGCCGGCCGAAATCGTCGAGCGGGTCGATCTGCTCAAGGGACCAGGCACGCTGATCAACGGCATTCCGCCGGGCGGCAGCATCGGAGGCAGCATCAATGTGCTGACTAAGCACGCAGGCGACGCGCCCCTGACGCAACTGGGCGTGGGCTTCGTGAGCGACAGCCAGTTCGGCGGCCGCGTGGACATCGGCCGGCGCTTCGGCGAAGACAACGCCTGGGGCATCCGCGTCAACGGCGCATATCGGGATGGCGAAGCGAGCATCGACAACGGAAACCACAAGACGGGTGTCGGCGCGGTCGCGCTGGACTACCGCGGCAGCCGGCTGCGCTGGTCGCTCGACGCCTATACCCAGCAAGAAGACATCGACGACTTCCGGCCGCAGATCGGCTTCCAGCCCAGCCTCACGGCCCTGCCCGCCGCCCCCGACTCGCGCTCGAACTGGTTCCCCGGCACCACGCTCAAGATGGAGGACAACGTGGTTGCCTCGCGCATCGAGTACGACGTCACAGATCAGATCACCGCGTACGCAGGCATCGGCTATCGCGACGGCACGGCCGAACAGATGTTCCCGACCACCACCACGTCGATGAATTCGGCGGGTAACTTCACGGTGCGCAACAGCTACTACGACTCCTACAGCAAGACGACCAGCGCCGACGTTGGGGTGCGCGCGCGCTTTGCTACGGGCAGCGTGGGCCACACCCTGGTGGTCAGCGCCGCGAACCTCGACCAGGAACTGGGCAACGCCTACATCCCGTCGAGCGGCACCGCGGCCTCGAACATCTACAACCCCGCCGCGCTGCCGGTGGTGACCGGTGCGCGCATCGATCCGCGCAAGGCATCGGAGGCGCAGAACTACAGCATCGCCATTGCCGACACGCTGTCTTTCGCCAATGACCGCGTGCTGCTTACGCTGGGCCTGCGCGACCAGACGGTGGACTTGACCAACTTCAACACCACCACCGGCGCGCAGACCTCCAGCTACAAGGAAAGCGCCACCTCGCCCCTCGCTGGCATCGTGTTCAAGGCCACCGACAAGGTCTCGCTGTACGGCAACTACACCGAAGGCCTGACGCGCGGCCAGGCGGCTCCGGCCACCGCGGCCAACGCCGGCGAAGTGTTCGCGCCCTACAAGTCGGAGCAATACGAGGCCGGCGTGAAGGTGGACTGGGGTTCGTTCATGACCACCGCGAGCGTGTTTCAGATCTCGCGGCCCAACTCCATGACC
>JABFVP010000115.1 GCA_013362725.1 Cupriavidus sp. | reverse complement strand
ATGCCGTTCGACGCGCTGGTGGCCGCCACCGGCAAGTGCATCGAGGGCGTGCCCGGCATGGGCTTCGTGCTGGTGAGGAAAGACGTGCTGGAAGCCAGCCAGGGCAACAGCCACTCGCTGGCGCTGGACCTCTACGACCAGTACGTCTACATGCAGAAGACCACGCAGTGGCGCTTCACCCCGCCCACGCACGTGGTCGCGGCGTTCCGCGCGGCGCTGGACCAGTTCCTGGAAGAAGGTGGCCAGCCGGTGCGCGGCGCGCGCTATCGCCGCAACTGCGACACGCTGGTGCAGGGCATGGCGGCGCTTGGCTTCCGCACCTTCCTGCCGGCGGCGGTGCAGGCGCCGATCATCGTCACCTTCCACGCCCCGGCGGATGCGCGCTATGACTTCAAGACCTTCTACGCCAAGGTGCGCGAGCGCGGCTACATCCTGTACCCGGGCAAGCTGACCCAGGTGGAGACCTTCCGCGTCGGCTGCATCGGCGCGATCGACGACAACGAGATGCGCAACGTGGTGGCGGCGATCGGCGAGGTGCTAAGGGAGATGGGAATCGCGATGCAGGCGCAGCTGGCGGAGGCGGCGTAAGTCATTTTCTACGACGCCAGCAGCAAGCTCCCCTCTCCCGCCTGCGGGAGAGGGGTGGGGGAGAGGGCAGGAGCGGGCAGCACCGCAGGCGCCCGAATCACGACGACAAGCTGCCTCGTCGCGCGGCGCATGCCTGCGCCATTGCCACCGCCGGCCCTCTCCCCCAACCCCTCTCCCGCGCGCGGGAGAGGGGAGCAAGCAAGCGGGCGTACGAATGCACCAGCAGATCACAAGAACAACTCCCCTTCATGTCCCTCCCCCCAGATTTCCACGGCCTCGCCTTTGCCGCCGTGATGCTGTCGGCGCTGATGCATGCGTCGTGGAACGCCATCGTCAAGATCGGCGGCGACCGGCTCTCGTCGATGGCGCTGATCGACACCTTCTGCCTGCTGGTGGCGCTGCCGTTCCTGTTCCTGGTGCCGATGCCGGCACCGCAGGTATGGCCGTTCCTGCTGGCCACGGTGGCGCTGGAGGTGGTCTACAAGCTGTCATTGGTGGCCGCCTACAACCGCGGCGACTTCAGCCAGGCGTATCCGCTGATGCGCGGCTCGGCGCCGATGATGGTGGCGATGCTGCTGTTGCTGACGGGCAGCGAACGCCTCGGGCCCGGCGGCTATGCCGGCATCGCGCTGATCTGCTGCGGGCTGGTCAGCCTGGTGCGCTGGCGCGGGCAGGCGCCCGACCTGCTCGGCTTCGCGCTGCTGGCCGGCGCGTGCCTGGCGGGCGGCACCGTGATCGACGGCACCGCGGTCAAGCGCCATGGCGAGGTGCTGACCTACATCGTCTGGCTGCAGGCGATGTCGCATGTGTTCATGCCCGGCTATGCCTTTGCCCGCCGCGGCACGGCACTGCTGGCGCTGCTGCGCACGGAATGGAAGCGCGCCGGCATCGGCGGCATCAACCGCGTGGGCTCGTATGCGCTGATGTTGTGGGCCATGACCATGGCGCCGGTGGCCAAGCTGGCGGCGCTGCGCGAGTCGAGCGTGATCTTCGCCGCGTTGCTGGGGCACTTCCTGCTGCGCGAGGCCTTCGACGGGCGGCGCGTGGTGGCTACGGCGCTGGTGCTGCTCGGCATCCTGACCCTGCAACTGGCACGCTGATCGGCTTGATGCATTTTGCGTTGTTTATTGGCGTTTTGTGGCATACCATGGCATTCATCCACCACCGCCTTCGCCCCGCGCGCTGAACCTCATGTCCCCTGCCCTCCCTGCCCAAACACGCGTCGTCATCGTCGGCGGCGGCATCATCGGCTGCAGCGTTGCCTACCACCTGACCAGGCTCGGCTGGACCGACGTGGTGCTGCTGGAGCAAGGCCAGCTGTCGTGCGGCACCACCTGGCACGCCGCAGGATTGGTGGGCCAGTTGCGCTCGCAGGAAAGCATGACGAAGCTGATCCGCTATTCCACGCAGCTCTACAGCGAACTGGAAGCGGAGACCGGCCTCGGCACCGGCTGGAAGCAATGCGGCTCGCTGTCCGTGGCGCGCACCGCCGAGCGCATGACCCAGCTGCGCCGCACCGCGGCGGTGGCGCGCGCGTATGGGGTTGAATGCGAGGTGATCTCGCCCACGCAGGCCGGTGAACTTTGGCCGGTGATGCGCACCGACGACCTGCTCGGCGCGGTCTGGCTGCCCGGCGACGGCAAGGCCAACCCGACCGACCTGACCCAGGCGCTGGCGCGCGGCGCGCGCAGCCGCGGCGCCCGCATTGCGCAGGACACGAAGATCACCGCGGTCCATACCCGCGATGGCCGCGCCACCGGCGTCAGCTGGCGCAACAAGGCCGGCGACGAAGGCCGCATCGAGGCCGAGATCGTGGTCAATTGCGCGGGGCAGTGGGCGCGCCAGGTCGGCCAGCTGTGCGGCGTGACCGTGCCGCTGCATTCGGCCGAGCACTACTACATCGTCACCGAGCGCATTGCCGGCGTGCATCCCGACCTGCCGGTGATGCGCGACCCGGATGGTTTCATTTACTTCAAGGAGGAAGTCGGCGGGCTGGTGATGGGCGGCTTCGAGCCCGACGCCAAGCCGTGGGGCATGCAGGGCATCCCCGAGCCGTTCGAGTTCCAGCTGCTGCCCGATGACTGGGACCAGTTCCAGATCCTGATGGAAAACGCGCTGGTGCGCGTGCCGGCGCTGGAAACGGCGCAGGTCAGGCAGTTCTACAACGGCCCGGAATCGTTCACCCCTGACAACAATTTCATCCTGGGCGAGGCGCCGGAGCTGCGCAACTTCTACGTCGGCGCGGGCTTCAACTCGATGGGCATCGCCTCGGCCGGCGGCGCCGGCATGGCGCTGGCCGAATGGATCGTCGCGGGCGAGCCCACCATGGACCTGTGGCCCGTCGATATCCGCCGCTTCGCCGGCTTCAACGGCAACCCGGGCTGGCTGCACGACCGCATCAAGGAAACGCTCGGGCTGCATTACGCGATGCCGTGGCCGAACCGCGAGCTGGAGACCGCGCGGCCGTTCCGCCGCTCGCCGCTATATGCGCAGCTGCGCGATGCCGGCGCCAGCTTCGGCAGCAAGATGGGCTGGGAGCGGCCCAACTTCTTCGCACCGGCGGGTGCGTCGCCGCAGATCGAATACGCCTTCGGCCAGCAGAACTGGCTGCCGTGGAGCGGCGCCGAGCACCGCGCCTGCCGCGAGGGCGTGGCGCTGTTCGACATGAGCTCGTTCTCCAAGTACCTGGTCAAGGGCGCCGACGCCGAGGCGGTGCTGCAGTACGTAATGAGCAACGACGTGGCGGTGCCGCCCGGCCAGACCGTCTACACCGCGATGCTCAACGAACGCGGCACCTATGAGTCCGACCTGACCGTGACCCGGCTGGCGCATGACCAGTACCTGGTGGTGACCGGGTCGGCGCAGACCACGCGCGACTTCAGCTATATCGAGCGGCTGATCCCCGCGCACAAGCACTGCGTGATCGTCGATGTCACCGGCCAGTACGCGGTGCTGGCGCTGATGGGACCGCGCTCGCGCGAGCTGCTGCAGAAAGTGTCGCGCGCGGATTTCTCCAATGAAGGCTTTCCCTTCGGCAGCTCGCGCGAGATCGATCTCGGCTACGCGACCGTGCGCGCGACGCGCCTGACCTACGTGGGCGAGCTGGGCTGGGAACTGTACGTGCCGGTGGAATTCGCGGTGGGCGTGTACGAGACCCTGCACGAGGCCGGCCGCACGCTCGGCCTGGTCAATGCCGGCTATTACGCGATCGAGTCGCTGCGGCTGGAAAAGGGCTACCGCGCCTGGGGCCGCGAGCTGTCGCCGTCGGTCGATCCGTTCGAGGCGGGGCTGTCGTTCGCCTGCAAGCTGGCCAGCGGCATCGATTTCCGCGGGCGTGAAGCGCTGCTGCGGCGGCGCCAGGCGGGCGCGCCCAAGCGGCGCATGGTGGTGGTGACGGTCGACGGCGCCAGCGATGCCATGCTGTGGGGCGGCGAGGCCGTGCTGCGCACCGGCCCCGACGGCAGCGTGCGCGCGGTGGGATCGCTCAGTTCCGCCGCCTTCGGCCATACGCTGGACTGCCCGGTCGGCATGGCGCTGCTGGCGCGCGCGGACGGGCCGGCCGATGCGGCGTGGCTGGAATCGGGCACCTATCATGTCGACCTCGCCGGCACGCTGCTGCCCGCACGCGTGCACCTGCGCGCGCCCTACGATCCGGTCTCGGCACGGCCAAAGGCTTGACCGGAACACCGGCCGGGGAATATTCACGCCGGCTGATAAACACTATTCAAGGCCCTGCCTTGAGGTAAACCCTAGGCCACGGCGACAATCGCGGGGTCAGCGCAGCCGTTCAGCGCCAGGACCATGACAACCATGCCCCGCCCCGATTCACCCGCGCCGCTGCCGTAGTGACTGGCGGCACGCCATGCCCTGCAGCGGCCGCACCAGCGCGGCCGCGTCCCCTGAACACCTGAACCGTATCCGCGCCAGCCCCCGGGCTGGCCCGCGGATGGCTGCCCTTGCCGCGCAATCTTGCGCAATCCCCAAGGAAATCCATGCCCAGCTTCAACCCTTCACGACGCACCTTCCTCAAAGCCAGCGTCGTGGCCGGGGTGTCGGTCTATATCGCACCCATCGGCGGCAAGGCTTTCGCGGCCTTGTTCGAAGACAAGATCCTGACCCCCCTGCAGTGGGACGCCAAGGCCGGAGCGCCCCGGTTCCGCATCGACGGCATCGCCAAGGTCACCGGCGCCAAGGTGTTCGCGCGCGATATCCGCTCGCGCGACATGCCGCACTGGCCGCGGCAGCAGTCGCACGCCTTCATCCTGCGCGCAACCCGGGCCGACCGCGTCTACGAGGGCTTCGAACTCGGCGCGCTGGGCGACGAACTCAAGCCCGACCGCGTCGTCACCGCCGACGACCTGGCCCGCGACGGCGTCGCCTTCCCCGCCTTCTACGGCGACGACATGCTGCTGCCCGCGGGCAAGACGCCCGCCTACCTGGGCCACGCGGTGGCGATCCTGATCTACCACGATTTCGCGCGCTTCCGCTTTGCCAAGGACAAGCTCAAGTTCCGCGACGACGTGGTCCGCTATGGCGCCAGGACCGGGCCGCTGGAACGCGATCCGTGGGGCACCTTCCGCTTCGTGCGCGTGGGCGGCGCCACGCCCTATGACGACGACGTGTTCTCCAGCCTGAAGCACGCGCCGGTGTTCCCCAGCATGATGCGCAAGCACCAGCCGGTCTGGCCGGATGGCAAGGACCACGGCCAGCTCGGTGAACAGGGCATGCACCACGCCGCGCAGATCCGCGCGCAACTGGCAAAGCCATCCGACGACTGGCTGGTGCTGGAGCGCGAGTACAACTCGCAGTCGGTCGATACCGCCGCGCTCGAGCCCGACAACGCCAATTGCTGGTACGACGCCGCCACGCACGCACTGCACATGGTGGTGCCGACGCAAGGCCCGAACGAGGTCGCCGAAAGCGTGGCCGAGATGCTGGCGAAGGCCAGGGGCGCATTCCCGGTGAAGCAGGTGTTTCTGCACCCGTGCTACACGGTCGGCTACGGCTCCAAGGACCACTACAACTTCCCGTTCTATGGCCTGGTCACGGCGCTGTACGCCGACGGCAAGCCGGTGCGGCTGGCCAACGACCGCTACGAGCAGTTCCAGACCTCGATCAAGCGCCACGCCTTCAGGATGCGCTACCGCATCGCGGTGGACCGCAACACCGGCCTGTTCCAGGCCTTCCAGGGCGACCTCGAGGCCAACGGCGGCGGGCGCTCCAATTTCTCGCCTTCGGTGGCGATGGTCGGCGCCACCGCGGCGCAGTCGATCTATTACTTCCCCAACAACGACCTGACCGCGGTGGCGATCGCCTCGCGCGCCGTCGACGCGGGCTCGGCACGCGGCTACGGCACGCTGCAGAGCATGGCCGCGACCGAGATGATGGTCGACGAGTTCGCCGAGCAGCTCAAGCTGGACCCGATCGAGTTTCGGCTGAAGAACGCGCTGCGCTCGGGCATGAAGAACACGCAGGGCGCGATTCCCGCCGGCGCGATCCGCGTCGACGAGGTGCTGGAGGCGGCGAAGGCCTATCCGCTGTGGACCCATCGCGCCAGCAAGAAGGCGGAGTACGAAGCCGCCCACCCGGGCCGCCGCTATGGCGTGGGCTTTGCCTGCGTGCAGAAGGACTTCGGCACCGGCGCGGAAGCGTCGTTCGCCAAGGTCGAGCTCAAGGCCGACGGCGGCATCGTGCTGCATCACTCCGGCGCCGAGATCGGCACCGGCATGTCGACCTCACAGGCCGCCGCGGTGGCGCGCTGGCTGGGCAAGCCCGCGGGCGAGGTGCGCACCTCCGTCACCGACTGGACCGACCTGCCGGTGACCAGCTCCGGCGATCCCTACCTGATGAGCCAGGCCGAGCAGGACCGGCTGTCGGCCAATCCGCGCTGGTCGCCGGCCTATGCGTCGCCCGCCAGCGCCACCAACTCGGCCTACTACTTCACCCACAGCACGCGCGAGGCCGCGCGCGTGGTGTTCCTGCACGGCCTGTGGCCGGCGGCGATGGCGATCTGGAGCCAGGGCATCGGCGGTGGCCAGGCCGCTTCGCTGGTGGTGCGCGTGGAAGACGCGCGCTGGGTCGACGGCAAGCTCAGCGCCGGCGGGCTGCAGGCGCTGCCGCTGGAGCAGCTCGCGGCCAAGGCGCACGCGCTGGGGCTGGTGACCGGCGCTACCGTGCACGCCTTCAACCGCTGGCAATGGAGCGAGGCCGAGTTCGACATCGACGGGCACGCCGCGCGGCTGCCGGTCGATGGCCTGTCGGTGCGCTACGGCGATGGCGCCGATGCAGCACGCAAGGCGCGCATGCGCAGCCCGGGCGGCTGGCATGTGCTCGATCGCAGCAAGGTCCATATCGCACCCACGCAGCGCAACAACGCCGCGGTGACCTATTACAGCGCGGTCGGCACCTTCGTCGAACTGTCGGTGCACGAGGCCAGCGGCAAGGTGGAAATCCTGTCGCACCACTCGATCATGGAATGCGGCACGCAGCTGTCGCCGCAGCTGGTGTCCGGCCAGCTGCAGGGCGGCATCGCCATGGGCATCGGCCACGCGCTGCATGAATACCTGCCGCTCTACGAGGACGGCCCCGGCAACGGCACCTGGAACTTCAACCGCTACCACCTGCCGCGCGCCAGCGACGTGGCGGTGTGGAGCCAGACCGGCACGGTGCTGCCGCCGGTCACCGAAACCGACCCGCCCAAGGGCATCGCCGAGGTGGTGATGATCCCGGTGGTGGGCGCCATCGTCAACGGCATCGCGCATGCCATCGGCCACCGCTTCACCGACCTGCCGGTGACGGCGGCCAAGATCCAGGAGGTACTGGCATGAGCATCGCCACCCAGCCCATCACCCTCAACATCAACGGCAAGGACGTCGGCCCCGTCGACGTGCCCGAAGGCCTGATGATGATCGATTTCTTGCATGAATACCTGGACCTGACCGGCTCGCGCCTGGGCTGCGGCCAGGGCATCTGCCACGCCTGCGTGGTGATCCACGACAAGCCCGACGGCACCAGCGAGGAAGTGCGCAGCTGCATCACCGGCGCGCACTGGTTCCATGGCCGCAAGGTGCGCACCGTGGAAGGCCACGGCAAGCGCAACGAGCAGGGCGAGGTGGTCGAGCTGACGCCGGTGCAGCAGAAGTTCCTGGAACATTTCAGCTTCCAGTGCGGCTATTGCACGCCAGGCTTCGTCAACGGCGCCACCATCCTGGTGGAACAGCTCAAGCGCAAGCCGGTGCCGAAGGACCAGGTCGAGGCCACCATCACCAAAGCGCTCGACGGCCATATCTGCCGCTGCACCGGCTACGTGCGCTACTACGAGGCCGTCAAGGATGTGATCACCAGCACGCCGGGCCTGGTGCTGGACAGCGGGAGCGACAAGTGATGCAGCGCACGCCCCTGATGATGGCCACGCGCGCCGCGCTGGCAGCCATTGCCGCGGCCGCGGCCATGGCCGGCTGCGGCAGCCGCACCGAAGCCATTGCCCCCGCCGCCGACCAGGCGCCGCAGGGCCAGCTGTCGCCCGCCGAGCAGATCGCGCGCGGCCGCTACCTGGTGCGCGCCGCCGACTGCGCCGCCTGCCATACCGCGCCGCAGGGCGCGCCGTTCGCCGGCGGCGTCGAGCTTGCCTCGCCCTTCGGCACCTTCTACGGCACCAATATCACGCCGGACCAGACCCACGGCATCGGCAACTGGAGCGCGGACGACTTCTACCAGGCGCTGCATGACGGCAAGGCCCTGGGCAAGCAGCTCTATCCTGCGATGCCGTACACCTCGTACCGCGGCCTGTCGCGCGCGGATTCGGATGCCATGTACGCCTACCTGATGCAGGTGAAGCCGGCCGCCGTGGCCAACCGCCCGCACGACCTGCAGTTCCCGTACAACCTGCGCTTCGCGCTGGCAGGCTGGAACCTGCTGTTCCTGCAGGACAAGCTGCCGGATGCTTCAAAGGGCAACTCGGCATCGTGGCAGCGCGGCCGCTACTTGTCCAACGCGCTGGGCCACTGCGCCGAGTGCCACACGCCGCGCGCCGCGTTCGGCCGGCTGGACCTGTC
>JABFVP010000210.1 GCA_013362725.1 Cupriavidus sp. | reverse complement strand
ACCGGCAGGAAAGACGCACAGACGCAGATGGTCCAGTCCATCCTGAAGGGCAGCAGCGGCCGCTGGGGCCCGGTGCCGATGCCGGCCAACGCGGTCAGCGCGGCCGACGCCAACACGCTGGCCAAATGGATCCTTTCGCTCTGAACCGCATGGCATGGCACCGCGCCGCGGTCGCGTTGCTGGTCGCCACAGCCTGCGCCAGCGCGCTCGCATCCGCGGACCCGCCGGCGCCGGCGCGGCAGGCGCAACTGGCGCACTGGCTGCGAGATGATTGCGGCGCCTGCCACGGCATGACCCTGCGCGGCGGGCTGGGTCCGCCGCTGACGCCAGCCAGCCTTGCAGACAAACCGCCTGACGGCCTCGTTGCCACCGTGCTCTACGGCCGGCCCGGCACGGCGATGCCGCCCTGGCAACCTTTCATGACACAGGATGAAGCCCGATGGCTGATCGATCAACTCCAGGCCGGCCAGCCGCCGGCCATCACGCCGCAAGGCAACTGATGCGCGGCCTGGCCGCGGCGGTATGCACTGTGCTCGTCGCCTTGCTTGCCGCCGGTTGCGCCGGCACCATGCGCGGCACCGGCGACCTCGGCGTGGTGGTGGAGCGCGCCGCGGGACGGCTGCAGATCGTCGAGACCACCGGCATGACCCGCCTGGCCACGGTCGAAGGGCTGGGCGACCTGTCCCACGCCAGCGTGGTGTTCTCGCGCGATGCGCGCTACGCCTATGTGTTCGGCCGCGACGGCGGCCTGACACGCGTGGACCTGCTCGGCGCGCGCATTACGCACCGCGTGCTGCAGGCCGGCAACAGCATCGGCGGCGCGATCTCGCAGGATGGCCGCGTGGTCGCGGCGCAGAACTATGCGCCGGGCGGCATCCGGCTGTTCGACGCGCAGACGCTGGCGCCGCTGGCAGATCTGCCGGCGATCGGCAGCGACGGGCGCCGCGCCAAGGTGGTCGGGCTGGCCGACCTGCCCGGCCGGCGCTTTGCCGCGAGCCTGTTCGAATCCGGCGAAATCTGGATCATCGACGCCAATGACCCGCGCCACCCGCAGGTGACCCGCCTGCCCGCCGGGCGTGAGCCTTACGACGGACTGGTCACGCCCGACGGCCGCTGGTACCTGGCCGGCCTGTTCGGCGAAGACGGCCTGGCGCTGGTCGACCTGTGGCAGGCGCGCCGCATCCTGTCCGGCTATGGCCGCGGCAATGCGCCGCTGCCGGTCTACAAGATGCCGCACCTGCGCGGCTGGGCCATGGCGCAGGGCATGGCGTGGCTGCCGGCGATCGGCCGTCATGAGGTGCTGGTGGCCGATCCCGCCCGCGGCTGGCGCGAGGCGGCGCGGGTGGGGCTGGCGGGCCAGCCGGTGTTCGCCATGGCGCGGCCCGACGGGCGCCAGGTCTGGGTCAATTTCGCCTTCCCGCACAACGACACCGTGCAGGTAATCGACACCGCCACGCGCCAGGTGGTGCGCACGCTGCGCCCCTGCCGCGGCGTGCTGCACATGGAATTCACGCCCAAGGGCGAGGCGCTGTGGCTGTCCTGCCGCGACGATAACCGCGTCGAGGTCTACGACACCGCCGCCCTGGAACGCCTGGCCACGCTGTCAGCCGACAACCCCAGCGGCATCTTTTTCACCGCCCGCGCACAGCGTTTTGGCATGTAGGTCACGTCATGTTCAACGAGCAAAGCCTCTACGACCAGCTGCAGCGCGACTTCCCGCTGCAGCCGCGCCCCTACCAGGCGCTGGCGGCGCAAGCGGGACTGTGCGAACACGCGCTGCTGACCCTGCTGGCGCGCGATCTCGGCAGCGGCCGCATCAGCCGCGTCGGCGCCGTATTCGCGCCCAACGTGATCGGCGTCAGCACGCTGGGCGCCTTGTCGGTGCCGCCGGCGCAGCTGGATCGCGTGGCGGCGCGCGTCAGCGCCTGCGCGGCGGTCAGCCACAACTACGCGCGCAGCGGGCATCGGTACAACCTGTGGTTTGTCGCGGGCGCGCGCGAGCGCGGCATGCTCGATGCCACGCTGGCGTCGATCGGCAACCTCACCGGCCTGGCGCCGCTGGACCTGCCGATGGCGCGCGAATATCACATCGACC
>JABFVP010000130.1 GCA_013362725.1 Cupriavidus sp. | reverse complement strand
ACGTTGCGCAGCACCATCATGATGTGCTGGTCCACGGTGTAGACGTGGAACAGGTCGTGCTGCATCTGCCCGACGATGCGCCGGAAGTTGATCAGGTAGCGGCCCAGCACGCTGGTCTGGTTCATCAGCCGCAGCGCGTGGGTGATGCCCTGCGGCTCCTGCACGATGGCCAGGAACAGCCGGCGGTTCTCGGGGTCGTTGCGCCAGCGCGCGTCCATCACCGTGCGCGCGTTGTACAAGCCGCGCAGCGTGCGCGGTGCCAGTCCCTTCACGCCGGGGGTGCGCTCGTACAGCAGGAAGGTTTCCAGGATGGCGTGCGGGTCGCGCTCGTAGACGTCGTCGCTGGTGATTTCGAGCATGCCCTGGCGCTCGACGAAGCGCTCGTTGAGCACGCGCGTCACCTGCGACTCGCTCGGGAACAGCATCGCCTCGATATTGAGCAGCAGCACGCTGTTGAGCTGGGTCACCGCCTTGGCGGCCCAGTAGTAGCGGCGCATCAGCTGCTCGCTGGCGCGCTTGTGGGCGTTCTGGCGGTAGCCGAAGGCCTCGGCCAGCGCGGTCTGCAGGTCGAATACCAGCACGTCCTGGCGGCGCCCGGCGACCAGGTGCAGGCGCGCGCGGATGGTCTTGAGCAGGCGCTCGTTGCGGGCCAGCTCCTGCGCTTCGCGCTGCGTCAGCAGGCCCTTCTCGAACAACTCCTTCCAGCTGTCGCCCAGGCCCGCGGCCTTGGTCATCCACAGGATCACCTGCAGGTCGCGCAGGCCGCCCGGGCTTTCCTTGCAGTTGGGCTCGAGCGCGTAGGGCGTGTCCTGGTACTTGGCGTGGCGCTGGCGCATTTCCAGCAGCTTGGCCTGGA
The DNA here is from genome assembly GCA_013362725.1 of Cupriavidus sp. Classification (GTDB taxonomy): domain Bacteria; phylum Pseudomonadota; class Gammaproteobacteria; order Burkholderiales; family Burkholderiaceae; genus Cupriavidus. Next base: position 1,242 of record JABFVP010000130.1, on the reverse strand, counting down.
AGAACGCGGCCGGATCCAGGTCGGCCTGGTAGCGGCTGCGCAGCGCCTCGAACAGCTTGCGGTTGCCGGTCAGCAGGCGCGCCTCGAGCAGCGAGGTCTGGATGGTGACGTCCTGGCGCGATACGCGGATGCAATCATCCACGGTGCGCACCGCTGAGCCGATCTCGAGCCCCAGGTTCCAGCACAGGCCGATAAAGCGTTCCAGCTTGCCCGCGGTGTCGCGGTCTGGTTCGGCCGGCAGCAACAGCAGCACGTCGACGTCCGAGTACGGGAACAGTTCGCCGCGGCCGTAGCCGCCCACCGCCACCAGCGCCGCGTCCGCGGGCATCGCAAGGCCGCGCCAGGCTTCGCCCAGCGCGGCATCGACGGCGCGGCGCAGCCGCGTGGTCAGCGTGGCGGCATTGGCGCTGGCGTTGAAGTCCGCAAACAGCGCCTGCTTGTCGGCTTTGAGCCGGTCGCGCACGCGCGCGGCCAGCAGCAGTTCCGGCGTGGTGTCCATGGAGAGGGCGGGAGGGTTCGTCGGCACGGCTGGAAAAAGAAGGGCGCCCGGTCAGGCGCCCTGGCTTCTGCGCGGCGTCAGGCCGCCACGGAATCGGTAATGAAGGCGGGCGGCGCCGGGGTGCCGGCGGACACCGTCAGCACCTCGTAGCCGGTCTCGGTGACCAGCACCGTGTGCTCCCACTGCGCCGACAGGCTGCGGTCGCGGGTCTTCACGGTCCACTGGTCGGGCATGGTGCGGATATCGCGCTTGCCGGCGTTGATCATCGGTTCCACCGTGAAGATCATGCCGGCCTTGATCTCGGCGCCGGTGCCGGGACGGCCGTAGTGCAGGATCTGCGGGTCTTCGTGGAAGTTCTTGCCGATGCCGTGGCCGCAGTATTCGCGCACCACGCTGTAGCCGGCGGCTTCGGCGTGCACCTGGATGGCGTGGCCGATATCGCCCAGGCGCGCGCCATGGCGCACTTGCGCGATGCCTTTCCACATGCACTCGTAGGTCACTTGCGCCAGGCGCTTGGCCAGGATCGAGCCCTCGCCGACGATGAACATGCGGCTGGTGTCGCCATAGTAGCCGTCCTTGGTAATGACGGTGATGTCCAGATTGACGGCGTCGCCGCTCTTGAGCACGCGCTCGCCGGGGATGCCGTGGCAGATGACGTCGTTGACCGAAGTGCAGATTGCGCCGGGGAAGGGCGGGTAGCCCGGCGGCGCATAATTCAGCGGCGCCGGCACGGTGCCCTGCAC
>JABFVP010000232.1 GCA_013362725.1 Cupriavidus sp. | reverse complement strand
GCTTGTGCCACAGCCCGGACGGGTCGAAAGCGGAGAGCCGGCGCAGCAGCGGTAGCGGCAGATAGCTGGGATTGAGGCGCCAGCGGCGTGAGCCATCGGAGCCGCTGTCGATAAACCCTGCGGGACCGGGCAGCAGCATGGGACCGAAGCCGGGCAGGGTGACCACCTCCTGCGCTGCCACCAACCGTAGCAAAGCGCGTGCCGCGTCGGCGTAGGCCGGCGCATGCCACAGGCGCGCCGCCTCCGCCAGCGCGAACGCAAACCACAGGTCGGCATCGGCAGCCGGATTGCGGTCCAGCACGCCCCAGCTGCCGTCGTCGCGCCGGCCCCATTGCCACGCCGGCAGCTTGTCGTCCAGGCGACCGTCGCCAAGATGGACCACGCTCCAGCGCCAGAGCCGGTCGAAGGTATCGCGGTCATCGGCGACCAGCGCGAACACCATGCCGTAGGACTGGCCCTCGGACGTGCTTTGCAACGTGGGCGTGGCGTAGTCGATCACGCGTCCGTCCGTTTGCACGAAGCGTTCCAGGAACTGCCGGTAGAGCGGCCATGTTGATGCGCGCGTCCTGGCGGCCGGCACAAGGGCGCGCGCTGCCCCGGGCCAGGCAGCGGCCAGCGCGCAGGCATAAGTCACGTAACGACGGCGGACGTGGTCAGTCATGGCGAACGGCAGGCGCCCATTCGCGGCGCTCGGTTTCCGCAGAGTTTATGCCACAAGGCATGGAGGCAGGCGGGCGGCGTCAACCCTTTCCGGCTCCCGCTTGAGTTTCATTTCAATCGAGCATGGTGTTCCCGGCAACTGCGGAATTCGAGCCCCATAACGCGGGGCGCCCCGATGACCCGCACTTGGGCTCAGCGCAGCACGCGATAAGACGACTGCACCAGTCCCGAAGGGAAGTGACGGCTCGACTCAAGCGTCAGGCTCACGTCGTGCGGCAACGCGCCAAACAATGGCTTGCCTGCCCCGATCAGCACCGGCACCGTGGTGACCACCATGTCTGCGATCAATCCTTCGCGCAGGAAGGACTGCACCACCTGGCCGCCGTCGACATAGACGCGTTGCACGCCTTCCGCCTCCAGCTGCGCCATTGCCTCCTTCGGCGTCGCATCGCAGAACCGCACCTTTCCCAGCAACGCGTCTGGCACCGGCGTGCCGGCCAGTTGCCGGGACAGCACCAGTACCGGGCGGTCGTAGGCCCATTCGCCCATCTTGACGACCTTTTCATAGCTGCCACGGCCCATCACGATCGCATCCTTGTCGGCGATGAAGGCTGTGTAGCCATGGTCTTCCGCGGGGTCATCCCGCTCCAGAAGCCAGCCGATGTCGCCATCGGGGCGGGCGATAAAGCCATCAAGGCTGGTGGCAATGAAGACGTGTCCGGTGATCATCTCTCTTCCATTGAAATACGCCGGGGCGTAGCGTTGGGATGGGGCTGCCGGGACGGCCCGAGAGCCGCCATCTTGAGCGAGTCATTACATCGCGCTGACTATCTGAAACCGTGTCGCCAGCAAGGGAGCGGCTCGCATAAAGGCGCGTCATCGGTATTCCGTCGGGCCTTTATACTGCGTCTCCGTACCGCGACCAGGCGGCACCCGAGCAAGCCTTAGGCGACCTATGTCCGAGAAAGTCATAACCCACAGGATGATCGAGGCGTTTCGCGCTGCCATCGCGCATGGCGGGATGAGTGCAGGCGCCGATGCGCTCGGCATGTCGCAGCCCTCCATGAGCCGCGTGATAGCCGAACTGCAGAAGGCAGTCGGCTTCCCGCTCTTCCTGAAACACGGCCGCACGGTGAAGCCGACCGAGGAAGCCCTTGCGCTCATGACAAAGGTCCAGCAATCTTTCCTGGGGCTGGACGAGATCATGAGATTTTCTGACCAGTTGCGCAAGCAGAAGATGGGACGGCTCTCCATCGCGACCATCCCGTCGATCGGGCACTCGATCATGCCAGAGGCGATCGAGTACCTGCGAGGCAAATATCCGGATGTATTCATTACGCTGTCGGTCACGTCGTATGTCGAAGTCGCGCGTGCCGTACGTAATCGCCAGGCAGACATCGGCTTCACGGCGGATATTCTCTCCCTGGGCGATCTCGAGACCGTTGCGGAGTTCAGCGCCGATTGCGTTTGCATCGGTACCCGCAAATGGTTGTCGCCGAGGGCGGCCGCCGTCGAGTTGAAGGACCTCGAGGGCAAGCCCTTCGTTGGTCAGACCGGCACGTTCCAGAAGCGCCTGGACGCTTTGCTGGCGACCACGGGGGTGCAACTGGATATCACCGTCGAGGCCTCGCTGTTCCATTCCATGAGCGAACTGGTGCTGCGTGGCATGGGCATTTCGATCGTCGATCCCCTGACCGGGGGGCTCCATCGGCAGCGTGGCGGGGTGGTGCTACCGCTGAGGCCGACGCTGAGCTATACCTTCTATGCCACCGCCATGAGCGATGCCCGACTTGGCAAGCCGGCCCGGGACCTGCTCCGATACCTGTCGACGGCGACGGAAAAGGCGCGGACTCATATCGAATCTGAATAAGTTGCTAACGCCGGCGCCATAGATTCAAGGGCCGCACCTTCATAACATCTCCATCATGATTTTCAGAAGAGGGGAGACTGTTGTGAAGTTATCTATCCTGGACATAGGCCGCGCCGCCGTCGGGCTGATGGCGACCTTTGCGGCGTTTGCGGCCGTCGCGCAGGGCGACTACCCGAATCGGCCGGTGCGATTTATTGTCAATGCGGCGGCCGGCGGCGCGGCGGATGTGACGGCGCGCATTCTCACCGCCGCCCTCAGCCAGCGCCTGGGCCAGCCCTTTGTGGTGGAGAACCGGCCCGGCGGGGCGGGCGTGATCGGACTCGAGGTTATCGCCAAGGCAGAGCCGGACGGCTACACGATCGGGGGCGCAAACCTCTCTACCTTCGTCGTCGCCGCGCTTGCCGCCAAACGGCTGCCTTATCGCGCAATCCAGGACTTTACCCCGATTGCAAAGCAATGGACGCAGCCGAATCTTCTGGGCGTGACGCCTTCGCTTGCCGTCAATTCCGTCAGCGACCTGGTGACATACGCCAAGGGTCATCCCGGCGAGCTGTTCTACGGCTCTACCGGTACGGGAACGTCGCTGCATGTGGTGACCGAACTGTTCCGGACCAAGGCCGGCATACAGATCACGCACGTGCCCTACAAGAGCGCGCCAGCGGCGGAATCTGACCTGGCAGCCGGGCAGATCCAGTTGATGATCAGCAACTTCACCTCCATGGAACCGCAGGTACGCGCCGGCCGCATTCGCGCGTTGGCCATCACGGGCCCCCACCGCTCGCCGTTGCTGCCGAATGTGCCAACCATCGCGGAAGCCGGGTTTCCCGCCGTCGAAATGGTGACCTGGGGCGGGGTGGTGGGGCCGGCTCGCATGCCCGCCGCCATCGTCCAGAAGCTGAACGCCGAGATCAACGCGATCCTGGCCGATCCGCGCATCGTCAAGCAGCACGAGAGCCTGGGCGCCACCGTTGCCCCCGGTACCCCCGCCCAGTTTGCCGAGCTGATCAAGGCCGATGCCGCCAAATGGGGCGCGGTCATCAAGGCCGGTCACATCAGCATCGATTGAAGCAACCACGCCGCCCGTCTCGCAAGAGAACGCATTGTGCCGGACTGAAGGATCGGGCGGCCGAAGGACAGACATGCGCAAGGAAGAAGTCATCGTTGTGGGGGGCGGCGTGGTGGGTGCGGCCATAGCCTTCGGGGCCGCGAAAGCCGGGGCGCCGGTCACGTTGCTCGACCAGGGCGACATCGCGAACCGCGCTTCGCGGGGAAATTTCGGGCTGGTATGGCTCCAGAGCAAAGGCGACGGGTTTCCCCGCTATGCACGCTGGTCCCGGGATGCCATCGATCATTGGCAACCGCTCGCGGCCGAGTTGCTGTCCCTCACCGGGGTCGACGTCGATCTGCAACAGGCGGGCGGCTTCTGGATAGGGTTCAGCGACACCGAAATGCGCGCTCGGGAGACGCTGCTGGAGCGTCTCAGGCACACGGGAGCGGGCGTGCCCTATCGGATGATGGAGCATGCCGAACTGAAGACCCATCTTCCCGCCATCGGACCGAAGGTGGCTGGCGGCAGCTGGTGTCCGCTGGACGGGCATGTCAATCCGCTCAAGCTGCTGCATGCCCTGCACGCGGGTCTGAAAGCGCTGGGGGCCCAGGTGTTTTCGGGAGTGGATGTGAGTGCCGTGCGCCAGCGGGCCAACGGCGGCTTCGTCGTGGCAGGCTCGGACAACCGGAGCTGGAGCGGCGACCGGCTCGTGCTGGCGGCCGGACTGGGCAACAAGGAGCTTGCGCCGCAGGTGGGGCTGCACGCGCCGGTCGAGCCAAACCGCGGCCAGGTCCTGATCACCGAGCGGCTCAGGCCGTTCTTGCCCTATCCGACCAACAAGGCGCGGCAGACCGCGGAAGGGACGGTGCAGCTTGGCTATTCCGTCGAGGATGTTGGCTTCGATGATGGCACCACCGTATCCGCCATCGAGTGGATCGCACGGCGTGCCGTGGACACCTTCCCGCTGCTTGCCAACGTGCGCCTGGTCCGCGCGTGGGGCGCGCTGCGCGTGATGACGCCGGACGGGCACCCGATCTACCAGGAATCCCCGTCATGTCCGGGCGCATTCGTCGCGGCCAGCCACAGTGGCGTGACGCTTGCAGGCACGCATGCCTATGTCGTCGGGCCATGGATTTCGGGACTTGGACCCGCACCGGACGATATCGAAGAATTCGCCGGGGATCGTTACCTCGACCCCACCAGGAGCTTTGCCAATGCCCACTAATGACCACGCCGCCGGTGCACCGCTGTTCATGGCGGTCGAGACCGATCGATCGTCCACCGTCACCCTGACGTTCGAGGGCCAGCCGCTGAAAGCGCCAGCCGGTGCCACCGTTGCCGCGGCGCTGCTGCTGAACGGCGTGGCGCCGTTCCGCACCACACCGGTGACATCCGCCCCGCGAGCGCCGTATTGCATGATGGGCGTCTGCTTCGAGTGTCTGGTCGAGATCGACGGAAAGCCCGGCCGCCAGGCCTGCCTGACCGCGGTCCGCGACGGCATGGTCATCAAGCGCCAGCAAGGTGCCTCGGCAATTGCTATCCAGGAAGAGGTGGAAGCATGAACGGTGCAGTGTTCGATGTGGTCGTGGTTGGCGCGGGCCCGGCGGGACTATCCGCAGCGATCGAAGCGCGGCAGTGGGGGCTGAGCGTCGCCGTGCTGGATGAGCAGCCGGCGGCCGGCGGGCAGATCTATCGGAATGTCGACGCGGCCAGCCCGACGCTGCGCGCGGTCCTTGGCGATGACTATGTTGCCGGCGCGGCGCTGACAAGGGACTTCTCCGCATCCGGGGCGCGGCATATCGCCGGGGCCTCCGTGTGGAACGTCGGCCGGGACCGGAAGGTCAGTTACCTGCAGGACGGTGCCAGCCAAACCGTCGAGGGCAGGTCCATCGTGCTGGCCAGCGGGGCCATGGAACGTCCCTTCCCCGTGCCCGGCTGGACGCTGCCCGGCGTGATGGGCGCCGGGGCGGCGCAGATCCTGATCAAGAACGCGGCCGCGCTGCCGCGGCAGCCGGCGGTCCTGGCAGGGTGCGGGCCGCTGCTGTATCTGCTGGCCGTGCAATACCTGCGCGCGGGCATCGAGCTCAAGGCCGTCGTGCACACCACGCGGCGCGCTGACTATCTGCGCGCCATTCCCCATCTGCCGGCGGCTTTGCGCGGTTGGCGGGACCTGCGCAAGGGCATGGAGATGCTCAGGCAACTGCGGCGCCATCGCGTCCCGGTGTATGCGGGGGCGCAAGCCCTCGCCATCCAAGGGGAAGGTCGTGCCGAAGCCCTGTGCTTCATGCACCGGGGCGTCGAGCGTCGTATCGACACCCCACTGGTACTGCTCCACCAGGGCGTCGTGCCCAATACCCAGATCAGCTGGGCGCTGCGGGCCAGGCACAACTGGAGCGATGCCCAGCTGTGCTGGATTCCGGAGACGGACGAGTATGGCGAGATTGAAGACACGCGCATCTATATCGCGGGTGACAGCAGAGGCATTGTCGGTGCCAGGGCATCCGCGGTGCAGGGAAGGCTGGCCGCGTTGTCGATTGCTTCCAGGTTGCAGCGGCCCGGCGTGGGCGAGCGGCGGGCGAGAGAGTCATCGATGCGTGCCGAGCTGCAAAGACACTTGCGCATCCGCCCCTTCCTGGATGCGCTGTACCGCCCCAGCGACTCGCATCGCATGCCCGCGGATGACGCGGTCATTGTCTGCCGCTGCGAGGAAGTAACGGCGGGGACCGTCAGGAAGTATGTCGAGGTGGGTTGCCATGGCCCCAACCAGACCAAGGCGTTTGGACGCTGCGGCATGGGCCCGTGCCAGGGGCGCCTCTGCGGCTTGACCGTGACCGAACTGATCGCGCAGGGACGCGGCGTGGCGCCACAGGAAGTGGGCTATTACCGCATCCGCCCACCCATCAAGCCCGTCACGCTGGGCGAGCTGGCGCGATAGCACCGCGGCCTGGCCGGGGCCATGGCATAGCCCCGCCGGCACACCGCTTCTGCATGACTATCAACAGCCTGAACCAGGAGGACCTATGGCTGAAATCCGGCGAATTGCTACGGACCAACGACGTAGCCGCGCGGTGGTGTACAACGGCATGGTATTCGTGGGCGGCCAGACGGCCGATGACCGCAGCCAGGACATCCGGGGCCAGACCCGGCAGACCCTTGCCAAGATCGAGAAGTTCCTCGCCGAAGCTGGCACCGGCAAGCGACGCCTGCTGACCGCACAGATCTGGCTGAAGAATCTCGAGCGGGATTTCGAAGGCATGAACGAGATCTGGGACGCATGGACGGCGCCGAACGCCGCGTCTACGCGAGCGACCGCGCAGTGCGAACTGGGGCATCCGGACATTCTGGTGGAGATCATTGTCACCGCCGCTACGGCGGACTGACGTGTTGGCGGGGGCGCCGTTGTCGCGAAGCCCTCAGCGCTCGGCATCGCTGTTCCGGCGATCACGCCACGGTCTTCCGCCGGTCCGCCTGGGCCGGTGCCATGCATCAAAACCTGTGACGGATCCCCAGGCCAACGCTGTTGCCGGTGGCCAATCCGCTGACCTTGTCGTACAGGTAGTTGACGTAGACATCCGTGCGCCGGGACAGGTAATAGTCGTAGCCGATGGCAGCCGTGTTCCTGCGCTGGACCTGTGCCTCGCCCGCGCGGCGCGTCGTATGTGCCCACGCGACCAGCACATTGCCCGCACCAACCGGTGTCGACGCGCTGAGAGAGAAGGTATGGTCGCGCAGGGCGTTGTTGCTGCTGGCGTACTGGTACTGCGCGAACAACCTCGTCACGGTGAAATCATAGGAGATGCCGCCCTGGACCGCCTTCTGGGTCGTCGCGCCATTGTTGAACAAGGGCGCGATGGCAACGTACTGGGCCGCCAGCGTGGCGCCGAACTTCCCGCCCGCGTATGTCAGGTTGGCGCCATAGTTGGCTTGTCCGGCGTGGCCCGGCGCTTCACCGAGTGCATAGATGAGATTGCCGGTGAGGCCTCCCAGCGACGGGGTGGTGACCAGCAACGAGTTGCTCCATGCCGTGTCACCCTGGATCGAGGGCCTGCCGAGGCCCGAAGCGATGAAGGTATGCAGCAGCATCGGCGAAAAGGTGAACGAATCCCGAAATGCGTTGAAGCTCAGCGTCGAAACGAAATAGGGGTTGGCATTGCGCCCCAGTGCGATCTTGCCGAGCTTGCCATCCATACCCACGTACGCGCCCCGCGCAAATAGCGGATCGCCGTTGAAGCGGCCTGAAGCACCCTGGTCCACTCGTAGGTAACTTTCCAGGGCGAAGAACACGCCCAGGCCGCCGCCCAGATCCTCGCGGCCGCGCAGGCCGAAGTAGGACGTGGTCATGCCGCCGTTCTGGATGGCTGCGGTGTGCGCCGGCGCGCCGCTGGCTTTGAGCGAGCCGGCGAATACGTCGGTCATTCCATACAATGTCACCGCACTTTGCGCCTGCGCGCCAAAAATCTGGCACGCAAGCACCCCTGCCGCCGCCGCGGCATATCGATTCCTTCGCATGTTGTCTCCGGTTTGGTTAGGTGACCGTTGGGGTCATGGGTGCGGCACGAGCAGAACCTGGTGGGCTTTGCTGAAAGCCGACAATGGCTTCCGCGACGGCTTCCCGCAGCAGCCGGCACGCGCCTGACCGGTGCGTCCGGTCATGCCACAGCAGGTAGAAACGCATGGGCGGGAAGGGCAGTGGCGGCGCGACCACTGCCAGCGGCAGCGCTGCCGCATGCGCTTGCGCGAAGCGGCGGCTGGTGGTGAAGATCAGGTCCGACTGCGTCAGCAGGTCCGGCACGTTGTTGAAGTAGGGCAGCACCACCTTGACGTGGCGACGCAACCCCAGTTGTGCGAGGTAGGCATCGATCACGCCGAGCTGGTTGACGTTGAACGGCAGCAGGCCCAGGTGGTCGCAGGCCAGGTAGTCCGCCTGCGTGAACTCGGGCCGCTTCAGGATCGGGTGCCCCTGCCGCATCAGGCAAACGATCTCGTCCTCGAACGAAGCCGGTCGCCGCTGGATCAGTCCAATGGCTTGACCCGACCAAACGCGCGCAGCATCGCGAGGTCATAGGCGATCTTGAGC
>JABFVP010000002.1 GCA_013362725.1 Cupriavidus sp. | reverse complement strand
AGCAGCAACTGGCGATCGGGCGCGCGCTGATGAGCGAGCCGCAACTACTGATCCTCGACGAGCCGACCGAAGGCATCCAGCCCTCGATCATCCAGGACATCGGCCGCGCGTTGCGGCTGCTGGTCGACGAATTCAGCATGACGGTGCTGCTGGTCGAGCAGTACTATGAATTCGCGCGGCACCTTGCCGACCACTATGTGGTGATGAGCCGCGGCGAAGTGGTGGCGCGCGGCGCTGGCGCCGGCATGGAACATGACGGCGTGCGCGAGCTGATCGCGGTGTAGCACGCACGCTTGTCCCATTCGCCCGCGATGCGCCACCCCGACTTCCCTTCATCCCTCGCCATGCCGGCGGCCTGGCGGGCCACGCTGCAACTGCGCTTTGCGCGGCGCGGCGAGCGTACCGCGCTGGCCGAGCGGCGCCACCAGGGCCCGCTGCTGGTGCAGAAGCCGCTGTACCCGGAAGGTGGCATCTGCCACGCGGTGATCCTGCATCCCCCGGCCGGGGTGGCCGGTGGCGACAGCCTCGAGATCGACGTGACGGTGGAGGCCGGCGCGCATGCGGTGCTGGCCACGCCGGGCGCCACCAAGTGGTACAAGTCGCTCGGCCGCGAAGCGGCCCAGCGCGTGCGGCTGGCGGTGGGAGAGGGCGCGCGGCTGGACTGGCTGCCGCACGAGAACATCGTCTTCGACGACGCACGCGCGCGGATTTCCACGGTGCTCGACGTCGCGCCGGGCGGCAGCGCGATCGGCTGGGATGCCGTGGTGCTCGGCCGCCAGGCATCGGGCGAGCAGTGGGCGCGCGGCGCGCTATGGCTGGATACGCGCATCGGCTCCGGCGAGCGCGCGCTGTGGATCGAGCAAGCGCAGATCGAGGCGGCATCGCCGCTGCGCCATGCCGTGCCCGGGCTGGACGGGCTGAACGTGCTGGGCACATTGTGGGCCGTCGGCGCGGGCGCCACGCAAGACCTTGCCGAAACGCTGGCCGAGCGGCTGCCTTATACGCCGGCGTTGCGCGCCGGCGTGACCTGCCTCGCCGCCAACGGCCAGTCGATGCTGCTGCTGCGCGTGCTGGGCCGGCACATGGAAGCGGTGCGCCACGTCATGACCGACACCTGGCAGGCGCTGCGCATGCCGCTCCACGGCGTCGCGGCGCAACCGCTGCGGCTGTGGGCGACGTAGCCCCGCCACGACGCAATCGAACACCAAACAGGAACGAGAGATGGAACTGACGCCGCGAGAGAAAGACAAGCTGCTGATCTTCACCGCCGCGCTGCTGGCCGAGCGGCGCAAGGCCCGCGGCCTGAAGTTGAACTACCCGGAAGCGGTGGCGCTGATCACCGCCGCGATCATGGAGGGCGCACGCGACGGCCGCACCGTGGCCGAGCTGATGCACGCCGGCACCACCGTGCTGCAGCGCGACGAGGTGATGGACGGCGTCGCCGAGATGATCCCCGAGATCCAGGTCGAGGCGACCTTCCCGGACGGTACCAAGCTGGTCACCGTGCACCATCCCATTGTCTGAAACGCATTGACCACCGAAGCCAACATGGCGCCAATCCGATGACTACGATGACCCGTACCGCTTGCCTGCGCCTTGTCCTGGGCGCTTCCCTGACCGTTGCCGCCGGCGCCGCGCTGGCGCATCCCGGCCACGATGCCGCCACCGTCGGCGCCAGCCTGTGGGCCGGCCTGGCGCACCCGTTCACCGGCGCCGACCACCTGCTGGCGATGGCCGCGGTGGGCGTATGGAGCGCACTGGTGGCGCGCTCCGCCGCCGATACGCTGCGCCTGCCGCTGGCTTTCGTGGGCCTGATGCTGGTGGGCGCCGCGCTCGGCCTCGCCGGCCTGGCGCTGCCCGCGGTGGAGCCGATGATCGCGGCTTCGCTGCTGGTGATCGGTTTGCTGCTGGCGCTGCGCGCGCAGCTGCCGGCGTGGGCCGGCGCGCTGCTGGTGGGCGGCTTTGCCGTGTTCCACGGGTATGCCCATGGCGCGGAGCTGCCCGCCAGCGCCGGTGCGCTGCCGGCGGTGCTGGCCTATGTGGGCGGGTTTGCCGCGGCCACCATGGCGCTGCACCTGCTGGGCATCGGCGCCGGCACGCTG
>JABFVP010000657.1 GCA_013362725.1 Cupriavidus sp. | reverse complement strand
GGGGCTGACTATCATGTGCCTATGCGAACGAACCAGCCTACCCAGATCCTCGTCGTCGATGACGATCCCGAACTGCGCGACCTGCTGCGCGAGTACCTGACCCAGCAGGGCTTCGCCGTCTCGGTGATGCACGACGGCGACGGCCTGCAGGCGCGCCTGGAGCGCGAGCGGCCGGCGCTGATCGTGCTGGACCTGATGATGCCCAAGGTCGACGGCCTGACCGCGCTGCGCAACCTGCGCGCCCGCAACGACGATATCCCGGTGATCCTGCTGACCGCCCGCAGCGACGAGATCGACCGCATCGTCGGCCTCGAGATCGGCGCCGACGACTATCTCGGCAAGCCGTTCTCGCCGCGCGAGCTGCTGGCGCGCATCAACGCGGTGCTGCGCCGCAAGCTGGCGCGCCCGGCAGCGGCGCCCGAGGACCGCGAGTCGGTCGCCTTCGGCCCGTTCCGTGTCAACTTCCGCCAGCGCACGCTGACGCGTGCCGGCCAGGCGCTGTCGATCAGCGATACCGAGTTCGCGCTGCTCAAGCTGCTGCTGATGCATCCGCTCGAAGTGCTGTCGCGCGAGCGCATCGTCGAGCTGATGTACGGCAGCGCCAGCGGCATCAGCGACCGCGGCATCGACGTGCAGATCTGGCGCCTGCGCCGGCTGCTTGACGAGGACGCGCAGCGCCCGCGCTATATCCAGACCGTGCGCGGCCGCGGCTACACCTTCGTGCCCGACGAAGCGGAAGAGATCCCCGCGGGCCTTCCCGAATAAGCCGGCGAACCCGGCGCCGCCAGAACTGCTTGCCGATGAAGTTGCGACGTATCGATACCCTGTTCGGCCGCATTGCGCTGCTGATCGCCGCGGTGCTGGTGATCAGCCATTTCTCGTGGCTGGCCATCCTGCGCATGGACCGGCGCCAGCAGCAGGTCGACTATTCGGTGGAGCAGATGCTGTTCCAGCTCGACAGCATCGAGCGCGCGCTCGATGCGCGCCCACCCGCCAGGCTGCCCAGCCTGGTCGAAACCGCCAACACCGCCGATGCCGACGAGCACGCCACCGCGCCCAAGGGCGGGCGCTCGCGCCGGCTGGTGGAGCAGTTCATCAGCCGGCTGCCGCAAGGCACCGAAGTCCGGCTCGAGGACGAGACCACGCCGCGCATCTGGATCAAGCTGCCGAGCCGCGCCGACTGGATCGCGATGCCGATCCTGTGGGTCCACAACCCGCCGCCGGACAACCGGCTGGTGCCGGGGGTGATGCTGGTGGTGGGCGTGGCGATCGTCTTTGCCGTGCTGATCGCGTGGCAGATCCAGCGCCCGGTGCGCGACATGGCCAACGCGGCCGCGCTGCTGTCGCGCCAGCACGCGGTGCCGCCGCTGCGCGAGCGCGGCCCGCACGAGCTGCGCCAGCTGATCGAGCGCTTCAACCGCATGGTGGCCGACCTGGCGCGCATCGACCAGGAACGCAACACCATGCTGGCCGGCATCGCCCACGACCTGAAGACGCCGCTGGCGCGGCTGCGCCTGCGCGCCGAGATGCTGGCCGACCCCAAGGCCGCCGCGGGGGTCACGCGCGATGTCGAATCGATGGCGGCCATCGTCGAACAATTCCTTAGCTTCGCGCAGACCAGCGAGCCGACCGCGCGGCCAGTGCCGGTGGACCGGCGTGTCAACGAGCTGGCCGCGTCGCTGGCCGAGCAGGAGCGCCAGGTAGTGCTGTCGCTGGGCGCGGGCGAGGGCTTCCGCATGATCGCCACGCAGCTGGACCGCATCGTCGGCAACCTGGTCGACAACGCCTACGCCTATGGCAAGCCGCCGGTCTGCATCGCGACCTCGCGCACGCCCGACGGGTACATGCTGGTGGTGGAAGACCAGGGCGACGGCATTCCCGATGACGACAAGGAACGCGCCACGCTGCCGTTCGTGCGGCTGGACCCGGCGCGCGGCGGCAACGCGCATTCCGGGCTGGGACTGGCGATCGTGGATCGGCTGGTGCGGCAGGCGGGGGGCAAGCTGAACCTGGTGAATGCGGAAGGGGGCGGGCTGCGGGTGGAGATGGTGTTTGGGGCGGCAACGGTCTGACGACCGTTTGGGAGAAACCGTGTAGTGCGGTA
>JABFVP010000149.1 GCA_013362725.1 Cupriavidus sp. | reverse complement strand
CCCGCGCTGGAGGACTACCAGATCGACATCATGATCGGCGAGGGCCCGGCCGCGCGCAGCATCAAGCTCGACCTTCAGCCCTTCACCTTGGTGGGCGCGACCACGCGCGCCGGCATGCTGACCAACCCGCTGCGCGACCGCTTCGGCATTGTTGCGCGGCTGGAGTTCTACACCGCCGAGGAACTCGCTCGCATCGTCAGCCGCTCGGCCCAGCTGCTGCAGGCCCGCATCGATCCGCAAGGCGCGCTGGAAATCGCCCGGCGCGCGCGCGGCACGCCCCGCATCGCCAACCGGCTGCTGCGCCGCGTGCGCGACTATGCCGAGGTCAAGGGCGACGGCACCATCACGCGCGAGATGGCCGATGCCGCTCTGGCCATGCTCGACGTCGACCGCGTCGGCTTCGACCTGATGGACCGCAAGCTGCTCGAGGCGGTGCTGCACAAGTTCGGCGGCGGCCCGGTCGGCGTGGACAACCTCGCCGCAGCGATCGGCGAAGAGCGCGACACCATCGAGGACGTGCTCGAGCCCTACCTGATCCAGCAAGGCTACCTGCAGCGCACTCCGCGCGGGCGCGTCGCCACCGCGGCGGCCTACCGGCATTTCGGCCTGGCCAGCCCTCAAGGCATGGCAGGCGACGGCGGCGAACTGTTCGGCGACGCCTGAACCTGTGCCGGCGCGGTGTGCCATGAGGCACATATCGCGATCAATTAAACGTTTTAAATTCGCGCCCCAAATTTTTTCGAAGTGGATTGCTGCCCGGTGGCCGATTGTCCACAATGGCTTCATCGGCACCTGCCCGGTGCCATGACGGCTGTGTCCGCCGGGCACGGCTCCTTTGCAAACCTGTCAAGGAAAGCCATGATCCGCCAGTGTTCCAGCCTGCTCGCCGCACTTCTCGCCCTGGCCGCGTTCAGCGCCGGCAATGCCAACGCCCAGCGCCCGCCGGCGCCGGTGGGCGTGGCCGAAGAAGCGGTCATCAGCGGCAAGGTCGTCGATATCGATCCCGACACCAAGGCGGTGCTGGTGCAGGGCCCGCGCGGCAATGTGGTCGAGCTGGTGGGCGGCGACGAGGTCCGCAATTTCGGCCAGATCAGCAAGGGCGACATCCTGACCGTGGCGCGGGGCGCCGCCGTGGTCGCGGCGCTCGAGCCGGTCGACAGCAAGGCGACGGCCCTGGCCGAATCGGTCGACCGCACCACGCGCGCGGCCGAGGGCGGCAAGCCCGGCATCATGCGCGAGATCACCACCACGGTGACCGCCCAGATCACCAAGGTCGACCCGGCCAAACGCCTGCTCACCTTCCGCGGCCCGCGCGAGACACTGCGCACGGTCAAGGTCGAGGATCCCGCCATCGACCTGAAGGGCATCAAGCAAGGCCAGATGGCCAAGATCGTCTACCGCGAAGTCGTGGCCATTACGGTCAGGGCGCCAGCGGCGGCCGCAGCAAACTGAGCCAATGAATCAGGGCGCGGTACTTTTCCCATCAGGAGGTTACCTATGAATCGTCGCCACTTTGTCACCCGCGTTGCCGGGTCGGGCCTGCTCGTCGCCACCGTGATGGCCGCGGGCTGCACCACCACCGGCACCAGCGCCTCGAACGATCCGGCCGCCAAGCGCAAGGAAATCGATGCCGGCGTCGATGGCGCGCTGAACCGGCTGTATTCGTCGGTCAACGGCTCGCGCGATCTGGCCCAGCGCGCGCAGGGCATCCTGGTGTTCCCGCGCGTGATCGCGGCCGGCCTGGTGGTCGGCGGCGAGTATGGCGAAGGCGCGTTGCGCTCGCGGGGTTCGACGGTGGGTTACTACAGCACCGCGCAGGCGTCGGTCGGCCTGACCGCCGGCGGCCAGTCGAAGTCGATGGTGATCATGTTCATGACGCCCGAGGCGTACAACAAGTTCGTCAGCAGCAGCGGCTGGACCGCCGGCGTCGACGCCAACGTGGCAGTGGCCAAGGTCGGCGCCAATGGCCAGCTCGATACGCTGACCACGCAGCAGCCGGTGGTGGGCTTCGTACAGACCAACGCCGGGCTGATGTTCGACGTCTCGGTGAACGGCTCCAAGATCACCAAGCTGAATATCTGACGCCGCCGCGGCACGGCCGCGCTGCCTCTCACCATGCTTGCGATTCCCGGCTTCGGCCGGGAATTCTCGTTTACGGACAGCAGGCGCGGCGGCTTGCGTGGCCCGCTGGCATAATCGCGCCCAAAACATGGCGCGCCAGCGCCTTCGACCGGGAGCCCCCCATGTCCGCCGTCCCCGCCAGCACGACCCAACCGGGCCGCGTCTACCGCTACTACGACTTCGTCATGGTGGCCTTCGTCACCGTGCTGCTGTGCTCGAACCTGATCGGCGCGGCCAAGGCGGCGCAAGTCACGCTGCCGCTCATCGGCACCGTCACCTTCGGCGCGGGCGTGCTGTTCTTCCCGGTCTCATACATCTTCGGCGACGTGCTGACCGAGGTCTACGGCTACGGCCGCGACCGGCGCGTGGTCTGGGCCGGCTTTGCCGCGCTGGCCTTCGCCACCTTCATGAGCGTGGTGGTGCTGAACATGCCGGTCGCGCCGTTCATGGCGGACTACCAGAAGAGCCTGCAGGACGTATTCGGCAACACCTGGCGCATCGCGCTCGGCTCTCTGATCGCGTTCTGCTGCGGCAGCTTCACCAACAGCTATGTGCTGGCCAAGATGAAGCTGTGGACCGGCGGCCGCTGGCTGTGGACGCGCACCATCGGCTCGACGCTGGCCGGCGAGCTGGTCGATTCGTCGCTGTTCTACGTGATCGCCTTCTACGGCATCTGGCCGCTGGAGCAGGTGGTGCAGGTGGCGGTGGCGCAGTACGTGCTGAAGACCGGCTGGGAGGTGGTGATGACGCCGGTCACTTACAAGGTGGTGGGCTTTCTGAAGCGGGCCGAGAACGAAGATTACTTCGACCGGCATACCGACTTCACGCCGTTCCGCGTCCGGGTCTAGCGCCCGCGCTATGGCACGCGCCGGTCCACCTCGTCCAGCGCCAGGTTGTCCAGGTGGCTGACGTCGCCCCACTGGGCCAGCGTCAGGTGGGTGCTGTCGCTGCGCAGGCGGTTGACGCTGGCATTGAGCAGCTCATGCTGGCGTGGCGCTTCCAGCGTCATGCCGGTGGCCTCGCGGTAGAGGCAGTCGAGCACGCCGCCGTGCGCCACCAGCGCGATGCGCTCGCCGGGATGCCGGCGCGACAGCGCCAGCACCGCGTCAACCGCGCGTTCGTGGAAGCCCAGCAGCGACTCGCCCTCGGGCGGCGCGTAGTCGGGCACGCGCGCCTGCCAGCGGGCAAAGTCTTCCGGCAGGTGCTTGGCCACCTCGGCGTAGGTCTTGCCCTGAAGCGCGCCGTAGCTGCGCTCGCGCAGCCGCGCATCGGCACGCACTTGCAGCCCCAGCGCCTCGGCCAGCGGCGCAGCGGTTTCCATAGCGCGCGACAGGTCGCTGGAATACACCGCATCGATCGGCTCGCCCGCCAGCGCATTGGCCAGCGCCCGTGCCTGCGCATGGCCGGTCTGGTTCAGCGGAATATCCAGCTGGCCCTGCAGCCGGCGCTCCCGGTTCCAGGCCGTTTCGCCGTGGCGGATCACGATCAGGTGGGTAAAGGCCAGCGAATGCGGCCCGGGGCTTTGCGACATGCCGTTTCCTTCGGGGTTGCTGCGGATGCTTGCTTGGGGCCATGCCGGCCGGCACCGCGCAGGATGCGGCACCGGCCCGGGTTCAGGCCGGCGATGACTTGGCCAGCTTCGGGTTCAGCGTATAGGTGCCGGTCAGGCTGGCCTGCGCCAGCACGTGGCCCTGGATCGCTTCGCGCACCTGGGTGCCGGTAAATGTGCCCTCCAGCGGCACCCGGTCGAGGTCCAGCGCATACAGCGTGAACACGTAGTGGTGCAGCAGCGCGTCGTTCCACGGCGGGCACGGGCCGTCATAGCCGTAGTAGTCGCCCTTCATGTCGGCATCGCCGGCAAACCAGCCGGTGTAGTCGTTGAGGCCGTGGCGCAGGCCGCCCGCGGCGGCGGTGCCGCCGGTGGCTTCCGGGCCCGGCTTGCCGCGCGCGATCACGCCGTCGCTGTGCGAGCCCGCCGCGATCGAGGTCAGGCCGGGCGGGATGTCGACCAGCACCCAGTGGAAGAAGTCCACGCGCGGCAGCGAGCCCGGCACTTCGCGGCCTTCCTGGTTGACGTCGTCGCCCTGGCTGGGGACGTCGCGGTCGTGGCAGATCAGCACGAACGAGCGGGTCTCGGCCGGCGCGTCTTCCCAGTGCAGGTCGGGATTGCGGTTGTTCGACAGGGCCACGTGGGCGGCGGCGTCGGGCACGCAGAAGGCGAACTCGCCGGGGATCGGCGCGTTGTCATTGAAGGACTTGCTCCAGAGTTTCATTTGTCTCTCCTGTCTTGATGCCGCGCCGTGGACGCGGCAGCTTCGAATCGGTTCAGGCCGGCGCCACGCGCAGCCAGAACGTGACCGGACCGTCGTTGACCAGGCTGACCTGCATCATCGCGCCGAACTCGCCGGTCTGCACCTGCGGATGCGCCGCGCGCGCCCGCGCGACGAAATGCTCGTACAGGCGCCGGCCATCCTCGGGCGCGGCCGCGGGGGTGAAGCTCGGCCGCGTGCCGCTGTTGGTATCTGCCGCGAGCGTGAACTGCGACACCACCAGCAGCCCGCCCGGATTGCCGTTGCCGTCGATGTTCTGCACCGGCAGGTTCATCTTGCCGTCCGCGTCGGCAAACACCCGGTACGACAGCATCTTGGCCAGCAGCCGCTCGGCCTGGGCCTCGGTGTCGCCGCGCTCGGCGCAGACCAGGGCCAGCAGGCCGGCGCCGATTTCGCCGGTGGTGCGGCCTGCGACCGTGACGCGGGCCTGGGCCACCCGCTGGATCAGCGCGATCATCGCCGCCTCAGGCCAGCGTCACGCGCGCGAAGCGGCGCTTGCCGACCTGCACCACGTAAGTGCCCGCGGCCATCCTGGTGGCCTTGTCGCTGACGGTGGCGCCATCGATCTTGACGCCGCCCTGCTCGATATTGCGGTTGGCTTCCGAGGTCGACGGCACCAGGTTGGCCTGCTTGAGCAGCTGCGCGATGCCCAGCGGCGCACCAGCCAGGCTCACCGCCGGGATATCGTCCGGCACGCCGCCGCGGGCGCGGTGGTTGAAGTCTTCCAGCGCCTTCTCGGCATCGGCCTGGCTGTGGAAGCGCGCCACGATCTCCTGCGCCAGCAGCACCTTGCAGTCGCGCGGATTGCGGCCGGCGGCGATCTCCTGCTTCATCAGGTCGATCTCGCTCATCGGGCGGAACGACAGCAGCGTGAAGTACTGCCACATCAGGTCGTCCGAGATGCTCATCAGCTTGCCGAACATCTCGTTCGGGGCCTCGGTCACGCCCACGTAGTTGCCCTTGGACTTGGACATCTTCTCGACGCCGTCCAGCCCCACCAGCAGCGGCATGGTCAGGATGCACTGCGGCTCCTGGCCGTATTCCTTCTGCAGCTCGCGCCCCACCAGCAGGTTGAACTTCTGGTCGGTGCCGCCCAGCTCCAGGTCGGATTTCAGCGCCACCGAGTCGTAGCCCTGCATCAGCGGGTAGAGGAACTCGTGCACGGAAATCGGAATGCCGGAGCGGAAGCGCTTGGTGAAGTCGTCGCGCTCCATCATGCGCGCCACGGTGTACTTGGCGGCGAGCTGGATCATGCCGCGCGCGCCGAGCGGATCGCACCACTCGCTGTTGTAGCGGATCTCGGTGCGGGCCGGATCGAGCACCAGGCTGGCCTGGCGATAGTAGGTCTGGGCGTTGGCCTCGATCTGCTCGCGCGTGAGCGGCGGGCGCGTGCTGTTGCGGCCCGACGGGTCACCGATGGTCGAGGTGAAGTCGCCAATCAGGAAGATCACCTGGTGGCCGAGGTCCTGCAGCTGGCGCAGCTTGTTCAGCACCACGGTATGGCCGATATGGATGTCGGGCGCGGTGGGGTCCAGGCCCAGCTTGATGCGCAGCGGCACGCCGGTGGCCTCGCTGCGCGCCAGTTTCTGCGCCCACTCCGCTTCGATCAGCAACTCGTCGCAACCACGTTTGGACACTTCGAGGGCCTGCATCACCGAGGGCGTCAGGGGGTATTTGGCCGGTGCGGCCGAGGCAACTTCAGTCATCACGTAAGTCTTTGAAATACTTGAAATTTTAGGAAATCTGCTGACAGCCGCCAGGGCCGGATTTTGGTATAATCCGCGCTTCCGGGCGCCTCAGGAAGCCTTTCCGGTGCGCCATCCGTCACTTTGCACAGCACTTTGCGCAGCAAGGCAGACGGCCAAATTACTGAATACTGACAGCACGCGCCGCACCTCGGGGGAGGAAGGCAGACGAGACACATCGTCCCCGGCAGCGGGCTCAGACCAAGGTTGAATTTTACGTGATGTGGTCCAGACTCCGCGAAGTTTTCGCGCGTGAGCTGGTGGTGCTGGTCGATCCGACCAACCCCCAGCATGCGCGGCGGCGCAAACAACTGACGGCTTCGGTCGGTGCGATTTTCACGCTCGGCATGGCCGCGGCCATGGGTGTCGCACCCCGCAGCGCCTATGACGATCCGCGCGCGCCCCGCACCCAGCAGGCCCTGAGCATGCCCGACGTGCGCGAACAACTCGAACAGCTTACCGACACCCAGGCCGTGTACGTGCGAGAAGAGCGCATGCAGCGCGGCGACACCATTGCCACCCTGCTCAAACGCCTGGGCGTGGACGATGCCGACGCGCAGGCGTTCATCGTCAAGAACCCCACCGCGCGCGGCCTGTTCAACCTGAACCCGGGCCAGGCGGTGCAGGCGGAAATCGACGAGAGCAACACGCTGGTGTCGCTGCAGGCCAACCTCGGCGGCGACGCCGCGGCCTCGCGCGAGCTGGTGATCGAGCGCGTGCGCGCCGCCAGCGGCGACAGCGCCGCCGCGTACAAGGCCAAGGTGCAGCGCGTCGACAACGACGTGCACTACGAGATGGCCTCGGGCGCGATTTCCTCCGGCGGCTTCTTCAAAGCCATGGACGCGGCCAACGTGCCCGACGAAGTGGTACAGCAGATGCTGTCGATCTTCTCCGGCGTGATCGACTTCCACCACGACATCACCGCCGGCGATCGCTTCCGCATCATCTATGAAGCGGGCTTCCGCGACGGCACCTTCGTGCGCAACGGCCGCGTGGTTGCGGTGGAGCTGATCAACCGCAACCAGCTGCACCAGGCGCTGTGGTTCGCGCCCGAGGGCAGCAAGGACGGCGGCGCCTACTACACCTTCGACGGGCGCAGCATGAAGCGGCCGTTCCTGCGTTCGCCGGTGGAGTTCTCGCGCGTGTCGTCGGGCTTCGGCGGCCGCGAGCATCCGTTGCATCACGACTGGGCCCAGCACAAGGGCGTCGACTTCGCCGCCCCCACCGGCACCAAGGTGCTGGCCACCGGCGACGGCGTGGTCGAGTTCGTCGGTCAGCAGAACGGCTACGGCAACATCGTCATCCTGTCGCATCCCAACGGCTACTCCACCTACTACGCGCACCTGTCCGGCTTTGCCGGCATGCGCCAGGGGCAGACGGTGCGCCAGGGCCAGCTGGTCGGCTATGTCGGCGCGACCGGCTGGGCCACCGGCCCGCACCTGCACTACGAGTTCCGCTTCAACGACGTGCCGCAGAACCCGCTGACCGTCACGCTGATGGAATCGCCGCCGCTGACCGGCAAGTCGCGCCAGGAATTCCTGACCTACACCAGCGGGCTGCTCAGCCGCATCAACGCGCTGCGCACTTACAACGTGCTGACCGCCTCCAACTGACCGCGTCCCCCGTGACCCTCTCGCCCGGCAGCGAACGCTACATCGGCATCATGTCCGGCACCAGCCTGGACGGTGCCGATGCGGTACTGGTCGATTTCAGCGGCGCGCGCCCAGTGGTGCTGGCGGCCGCCCGCCCGCCCTTCCCCGACACGCAGCGCGCCGCTTTCGGCGCCCTGCAGCAGCCGGGCGAAGACGAGATCCACCGCGAGGCGCTGGCGGCCAATGCCCTGGCGCAGGTGTACGCCGACTGCGTCGGCGCGCTATTGCGCGAGGCGCGCGTCGATGCCGCCTCGGTCGCCGCCATCGGCGCCCACGGCCAGACCATCCGCCACCGGCCCGGCCTCTACGACGGCATCGGCTATACCCGCCAAAGCCAGCATCCGGCGCGGCTGGCGGAACTGGCCTGCATCGACGTGGTGGCGGACTTCCGCAGCCGCGACATTGCCGCCGGCGGACAGGGCGCACCGCTGGTGCCGGCGCTGCACCACGCGCTGTTCGGCAGCGACGCCGAGACCCGCGTGGTCTGCAATATCGGCGGCATTTCCAACATCAGCATCCTGCCGCCGGCAGGCGGCCCGATCAGTGGCTTCGACTGCGGACCGGGCAATGCGCTGCTCGATTATTGGATCGGCCGCCACCGCGGCCTGGCCTTCGACCGCAACGGCGACTGGGCCGCCAGCGGGCGGGTCGACGCCGCGCTGCTGGCGCAATGCCTGGCCGAGCCCTATTTCAGCGCGGCGCCGCCCAAGAGCACCGGGCGCGACCTGTTCCATCCCGGCTGGCTGGAAGCGCGGCTGGCGGCATTCCCGCACCTGGCGCCGGCCGACGTGCAGGCTACCCTGGCGGCGCTGACCGCCGAGTCCATCGCGC
>JABFVP010000094.1 GCA_013362725.1 Cupriavidus sp. | reverse complement strand
GCAGGGCCCACACGCATCGCCGACATCTGCAGGCCCGGCCGGTGGGGCCGGCGAAGGAGCGCTCGGCCGCTTGCGCCGCTGGTTTGGCGCCGATGCGTGGGCCCGCCCGGCCCTGGCCTTGCTCGGGCTGGTGGTGGTCGTGCAGAACGTGGCCTTGTGGAGCGGGCGCGACGCGGCACAGGGAGAAGACGATGTGCGCTTTCGCTCGGTGCCGGTGGAGCCCGCCGGTGCTACCGCCGACCTGGGCGTGGTGTGGAAGCCGGGCGTGACCGTGCAGGAGTCGATGCAACTGCTGCGCTCCATCGATGCCGACGTGGTAGCCGGCCCCGACGCCAAGGGCACCTGGTATTTGCGCGTGCCCGATGTGAACGAGAGCACCACGGCGCTGTCGGCGTCGCCGCTGGTGGCGTCGGTGGGGCCGCCATAGCCATGATGCTGCGCGCCGCTTTCACCTTCCGCGTTGCGATCGCGCTGGCGGCCTTGCTGGGGGCGCTGGCGCTTTGGCATGTGCCGGCCCATGCGGCGCAGCGCGCCTTGCTGGTGGGGGTGTCGGAACTGGCCAACCAGCCCTCGTCGCTGTGGCTCTCGGCGCCGCGCAATGACGTGATCCTGATGCGGCAGGCGCTGCAGCAGCACGGCTTTGCGGCCGGCGACGTCACCGTGCTCGCGGACGGCGTGAGCGGCGCGGCGCTGCCCGATTCGCGGCAGATCCGCGATGCGCTGCAGCGCCTGCTGGCGCGCTCGCAAAGCGGCGACTTCGTGCTCCTCTACTTTTCCGGGCACGGCACCCGCGTGCGCGACAGCACGAAGACCTACGCGGAGCCCGACGGCCTGGCCGAAAACTTCCTGGCGCGCGACGCGCGTCTGGCGCCGGGTGGCAGCGTGCCGCTGGCCGGTGGCCTGCGCGACGTCGACTTCGACGGCTGGATCCGCGCCTTCATGGGCAAGGGCGTGTTCGTCTGGTCGGTGTTCGACACCTGCTCGGCCACGTCGATGACGCGCGGCGTGTCGCGCAGCGGCAGTGCTGCCGCAACGGCCGAACCTGCGGATGACGAGGTGCGCTTTCGCGGCATCCAGGCCGACCAGCTGGCGCTCGGCCCGGCTTCCTTGAACGAACCATCGGTTGTCATGTCCGCGCCGCCCGAGCCGCCGGTTCCGCGCGCACGCTACGTGGCCTTCTTCGCGTCCGAGAGCCATCAGGTCACGCCCGAGTTGCGCCTGCCGCGCGGCGACCGCAGCGCGCGCCCGCAGGGCTTGCTCACCTGGGCGGTGGCCGAGGCGCTGGCACGCCAGCCCGGCAGCTTCCGGGACCTGTTCAACCAGGTGGTGTCGCTCTACGCGCCGGTCATCAGCGAGCTGGAAGCGCGCTATCCGCAGCGCGAACTGCCATCGCCAGTGGCCGAAGGCAACCTGGACGTGCCGTTGTTTGCCACCGGCGTCGCGCCGCAGTCCACGCGGCCGGCCTGGCCGGCTCGTCGAGCCGGTTCGCAGTTGGCGCTGAGCGTAGGCCAGCTCGACGGCCTGGAGCCGCAGCAGGAGGTGCGCGTGATCGCCACGCTGGCCGACGGCACGCAGCGCACCGGTATCACGCGGCTGGAGCAGGTGGACCTGGCGGGTGCGCGAACGGCAGTGCCTGCCGCGCTGGCCGAGCAAAGCGGAGCGGCGAACAGCGTCGTGTCGTGGGCTGTTTCGCCGGTGGACGACCCGCCATCCGTGGTGCTGCGCGTGCAGCTGACGCCGGGCGCAGGCGTGCCGGCGGGGCTCAACCTGGCTTACCCGGCAGCCATCCGCGTACTGCGCAGCGGCGATGCGGATGTGCGCATGCTCGATCGCGGCGGCCCCATGGCGCTGCAGATCCTGTCCCCGGATCGGGCTGCGCTGGTCAACGAAAGCTGTATACCTTACGAGCCAGCGGACATGCTGGCGCTGCGGCAGCAGCTGCTTTCATTGGCGCAGCTCAAGTGGATGGCGCGGCTGAACCAACTGGCGCAAGGCGGCAGGCTCGACGGTTTCGATGCCACGCTCGAAACCTGGGCCGGCGACAAGCTGGTGCGCAGCACCCCGGCTGCGGAAGCCAGGCCTCAGCCTGCGTTGGCGCAGGGCGAACGCAGTGTG
>JABFVP010000397.1 GCA_013362725.1 Cupriavidus sp. | reverse complement strand
GCCTGCAGGAGCGGGGCGGAGGGTACGGCGTCGGCGAACCGCTCGCTGCCGTGTTCCAGCGCATGGCCGGCGAGATACCACCCCTGCGTGCCGTTCTCGAGCGCGAGCACCGGGTTGGGCAGGCCGAGGTTCAAGAGCGTCTGCGCGCCAATGATGCTGCGCGTGCGCCCCGCGCAATGCACCACGACCGGCGTGTTCGGGTTAGCCAGCAGAGCCGGCACGCGCAGCGCAAGCTCTCCGTTGGGACAGCCGAGCGCGCCGGGGATGGTCATCTTGCGGTGTTCTTCGTCGGTACGGCCGTCAACGAGCACAAACGGCTCACCGGCGGCGCGGCGTGCGACCAGCGCATCGGCGCTCAGATGCGGGGTGTGCTGGAGATGCTCGACCCATTCGCCGAAGGTCTTGGATGGTACGTTCACGCCTTTGAACAAGGTGTATCCGGCAGCCGCCCAGCCGGGTGCACCGCCGGCCAGCAGCGTCACGTCAGCGTAGCCGAGTGCGGCAAGCCGCCGCGCCGCGCGCGTTGCCACGTCGCCTGCGCCGTCGTCGAACAGCACGATACGCTCGGTGCGGCGCGGGGCCAGGCGGCCAGCTTCCAGTTCCAGGCGGCTATAGGGCAGGGGCACGGCAAAGAAGGGATGGCCTTCGCCGTACTGGCCATGCTCGCGCACGTCGAACAGGGCCAGCGACTGGCCGTCATTCAGCCACTTGCGCAGCGTGGTGGCATCGATGGTATGGGTCATGTCGGTCAATGAGTGATGGGCGCTGTCAGCGCAAGGCAATGCCCGATGAGGCGACTGCGGCGGCGTATCGGGGCAGGATCGCATCAGCCGCGATGTGGCGGCGGTGCTGTTCGCACCCGCCACGCGCAGACAGCTCGAAGACGCGGGCTAGGTCGTGGTCGCCTCGCCGGCGCAGGAACTGGATGCCACGCTGTCGCGCGACGTTGCCGGCGCCCAGCCACGGCGGGCGCAGCGCATATCAGGTCAGTGTGAGGTGGAAGGCCTGGTCCAGGTCAGCCAGCAGGTCCTGTGTGTCTTCGAGTCCGACGTGCAGCCGCACCACGGATGCATTGCCTTGCCAGGCCCGGTGTTCGCGCAACCGTTCCGGCGGGGCGACCAGCGCCAGGCTTTCATACCCGCCCCAGGAGGCGCCGATGGAGAACCACCGCAGCGCGTCGACGAATGCACTACCCGCGCTGGCCCCGGCATCGCGGAACGCGAACGACACCAGCCCGCTGGCGCCGCTGAAGTCGCGTTGCCACAGCGCATGGCCAGGGTCTTCGGGCAGCGCCGGGTAAAATACGCGGCCCACTTGGGGATGGCGCTGCAGCCATTGCGCGACCTCGGTGGCATTGCGCTGGTGCTGGGCCAGGCGCAACGGCAGCGTGCGCAGGCCGCGCAGCGACAGATAGGCGTCGTCGGCGCCGATGGCAAGGCCCAAGGCCTCGTGCGTGGTGGCGACGCGTTCCGCCAACTCGGCGCTGTCCACGACCACCGCGCCCTGCATCACGTCGGAATGCCCGGCGATATACTTGGTCGCGGCCTGGATCGAGATATTGGCGCCGAGGCGCAGGGGCTGCAGGAACCATCCGCCGCTCCAGGTATTGTCCACGGCCAGCGGCACGCCGCGTGCGCGCGCCACTGCCGCCAGCTTGGGCAGGTCCAGCACCTCGAACAGCAATGAACCTGGCGATTCCAGGTAGACGAGCCTGGTCTCTGGCCGGATCAGCGCGGCAAGGTCGTCATGCGACGGCGAAAAGTATTCGACGGTGACGCCCAGGCGCCGCAGCAGCGCCTTGTCGACGCGCCGCACCGGCGCATAGACGCTGTCGGAGACCAGCACATGGTCGCCGGGGCCGAGCAGGGCCAGCAGCACCAGCGTGATCGCCGACAGCCCGGAGGGCGCCAGGAATGCGCGATGCCCGCCTTCGAGCGTGGTCAGCGCGTCTTCCAGGGCCTCATGCGTGTCCAGCCCGTGGCGGCCATAGGAGGCGACGCGTTCGCCTGCGGCACGGCGGTGCTGGCGCGACTCCAGCGCCTGTTGGCTGGCGAAGCGCACCGTGCTTGTCCTGACTACGGGTACATTGACCGGGCCCGCGCCATCGCGCAGCATCGGCGTCC
>JABFVP010000560.1 GCA_013362725.1 Cupriavidus sp. | reverse complement strand
ACTGGTGCGACATGAAGAAGGTGATGCCGGTGGCATCCGGCGGCATCCATGCCGGGCAGATGCACCAGTTGATCGACCTGTTCGGCGATGACGTGATCCTGCAGTTTGGCGGCGGGACCATCGGCCACCCCGGCGGCATCCAGGCCGGCGCCGTGGCCAACCGCGTGGCGCTCGAGGCCATGGTCAAGGCCCGCAACGAGGGCAATGACATCAACGCCGAAGGGCCGGAAATCCTGCGCAAGGCCGCCCGGTTCTGCACGCCGCTGAAGCAGGCGCTCGATACCTGGGGCGAGATCAGCTTCAACTACACCCCCACCGATACCAGCGACTACGCCGTGACTGCGGCGGTGGCCTGAACTAGGGAGCTTCGGCATGATGACCAACCCCACCGGCCGCGTGACCCAAGGCCAATTCAGCTTCCTTCCCGATCTCACCGATGCGGAGATCGCGCTGCAGGTCGAGTACGGCCTGGGCAAGGGCTACGCCTGGAGCGTCGAATACACCGACGACCCGCATCCGCGCAACACCTACTGGGAGATGTACGGCATGCCGATGTTCGACCTGAAGGATGCCGCAGGCGTGGTGCAGGAGGTGAAGGACTGCCGCAAGACTTTCCCCGAGCACTACATCCGGCTGATGGCTTTCGACTCCACGCGCGGCGTCGAGTCGATTGCGATGAGCTTCCTGGTCAACCGGCCGAAGGACGAGCCCGGCTTCGCGCTGGTGCGACAGGAGGCCGAGGGCCGCACGATCCGCTACACGACGCGCAGCTACTCCGCCGACAAGCCGGAGGCCGAGCGCTACTGAACAGGCAAAGGCCGCGCCATGTATCGCATCGCATCTTCGATTGAACCGGCAGTGGACGCGTCGGATGCAACTCCTGCACCGGACGTCGCCGCCGCGCCGCGCAGCGTCGGCGACGTGCTGCGGGACAGCCAGGTCGAAGCCGTGTTCGAAGAGCTCGATCGCGACCTGGTCGGCCTGGCGCCGGTCAAGCAGCGCATACGCGACGTCGCCGCGCTGCTGGTCGTCGACCGGCTGAGGCTCGCGCTTGGGCTGCAGGCGCAAGCGCCGTCGCTGCACATGAGCTTCACGGGCAACCCCGGCACCGGCAAGACGACGGTTGCGATGCGCATGGCCGAGATCCTGCACCGCCTGGGCTACGTGCGCAAAGGCCATCTGGTGGCCGTCACGCGCGACGACCTGGTGGGCCAGTACATCGGCCACACGGCGCCCAAGACCAAGGAAGTGCTGAAGAAGGCGATGGGCGGCGTGCTGTTCATCGACGAGGCGTACTACCTCTACAAGCCAGAGAACGAGCGCGACTACGGCCAGGAGGCCATCGAGATCCTGCTGCAGGTCATGGAGAACCAGCGCGACGACCTGGTGGTGATCCTGGCTGGCTACAAGGACCGCATGGAGACCTTCTTCCGCTCGAACCCCGGCATGAGCAGCCGCATCGCGCACCACCTCGATTTTCCGGACTACAGCCACGGCGAGCTGGCGCTGATCGCCGACCGGATGCTGGAAGGAATGAGCTACCGCTTTGCCGGCGGCGCCCGCGAGACCTTTGGCGAGTACCTGGCGCGCCGCATCGCGCAGCCGCACTTCGCCAACGCGCGCAGCGTGCGCAACGCGCTGGACCGTGCGCGGCTTCGGCAGGCCAGCCGGTTGTTCGCCGACCGCGAGCGCGAGCTGACCGAAACAGACCTGACGACGCTGCTGCCCGAGGACATCCGGGCCAGCAGGGTGTTCGCGACCTGACACCAACGGAGGACGCCATGCCCTTGACCGGCCGCTGGACCCTGACCCGCTACCTGATCGAGCAGCGCCGGCGCTATCCGGACGCCAGCGGCGAACTCAACGCGCTGATCCTCGACGTCTCGCTGGCCTGCAAGGCGCTGGCACGCATCGTTTCGCGCGGCGAGCTCATCAACGCGATACCCGTGGGAGGGGCGATCAACGTGCACGGCGAAGTTCAGAAGCCGCTGGATGTGCTGTCCAACGAGATCTTCGTGCGCATGAACGAGTGGAACGGGCACCTGGGCGGCATGGCGTCCGAGGAAATGGACGAGCCCGCGCAGATTCCGGCCACCTACCCGCGCGGCAAGTACCTGCTGGTGTTCG
>JABFVP010000388.1 GCA_013362725.1 Cupriavidus sp. | reverse complement strand
GGTGCTGCTGTTGCTGGCGGCCCAGGGCGCGGCCGCGGCGCGGGTGCGCCAGGTCGTGCCGACGCTGCTCGGGCGCCTGCAGCAGCGCGGCTCGCCGGTCACCTCGATCCGCGTGCGGGTGCAGCCCGAGGTGCAGCGCCATTCCGACTGGGAGGTGGAGCCGGTGGCCCGGCCGCGCACGGGCGGCCGCATGACCCCGACCGGGCTGGCGAATCTCGACCAGCTCGCGCGCAGCCTGCCGGATTCGCCGCTGCGCGACGCGCTCAATACCCTGCTGTCACACCACCGCTGAGCGAACGCGCCGCGTCCAAAGCAAAAGAGCCGACCTGTGCAGGTCGGCTCTTTTTCTATGCGAGGCAGTTCAGGCAAAGGCCGGCTGGGCCTGCGGCAGGAACGCCGCCGGGGCTTCCTCGACGCGGTCAAAGGTGACCAGTTCATACGCTTCCTGGTCCGCCAGCAGCGCGCGCAGCAGCTGGTTGTTCAGGCCGTGGCCGGACTTGTTCGCCACATAGGCGCCGATCAGCGGATGTCCCACCACGTACAGGTCGCCGATCGCATCGAGGATCTTGTGGCGCACGAACTCGTCGCCGTAGCGCAGTTCCTCGTTGTTGAGCATGCGGTGCTCGTCCAGCACGATCGCGTTGTCCAGGCTGCCGCCGCGCGCCAGGCCCATCTCGCGCAGGGCCTCGACCTCGTGCGCAAAGCCGAAGGTGCGGGCGCGGGCAATCTCGCGCACATAGCTGGTGTCGGCGAAATCGATCGAGAAGGTCTGGCCGGTCTTGTCGACCGCCGGATGGCGGAAGTCGATGGTGAACGACAGCTTGAAGCCGAAGAACGGCTCCAGCCGCGCCAGCTTGTCGCCTTCGCGCACTTCCACCGGCTTCTTCACGCGGATGAAGGTCTTGGCCGCGTTCTGTTCTTCGATGCCGGCCGACTGCAGCAGGAACACGAACGACGCGGCGCTGCCGTCCATGATCGGGATTTCCTCGGCGTCGACGTCGACATAGAGGTTGTCGATGCCCAGGCCGGCGCAGGCGGACATCAGGTGCTCGACGGTGGAGACGCGCGCGCCATCCTTCTGCAGCACCGACGCCAGGCGCGTGTCGCCGACGGCCGACGCGGCCACGGGAATCTCGACGGCCTCGGGCAGGTCGACGCGGGTGAAGACGATGCCGGTACCGGCCGGGGCCGGACGCAGCGTCAGCGTGACCTTGCGGCCGGAGTGCAGGCCGATGCCAACGGTCTTCACCAGGGATTTGATCGTGCGCTGTTTGAGCATGACAGCCTCAACAATTATTAAAATCTATCGTGTTATCTTTTTGATTAAGGGATTTTACCACCACATCCGGGGCGCTGCAGCCGGGTTTTGTTTCCGGCTGTTAACACGCCCGTCACAAGTTACGTATTATCCATGTTTACCCGGATGACTGTGTCAGCCACGCAACGCCGCCAGTACCGCCTCGGCGCTGCTGACGCGGAACTCCCCCGGCGCCTCGACATCAAGGCGGGTCACCACGCCATCGTCGATCACCATGGCAAAGCGCTTGGCGCGCACCCCCATGCCACGCGCGCTCAGGTCTTGATCCAGGCCCAGCGCGCGGATCCACTCGGCACTGCCGTCGGCCATCATCCGCACCTTGCCGGCCACCTGCTGCTCGCGGCCCCACGCCCCCATCACGAAGGCATCGTTGACCGAGACGCACCAGACCTCGTCCACGCCGGCGTCGCGCAATGCCTGGGCATGCTGCACGAAGCCCGGTACATGCCTGGCCGAACACGTCGGCGTGAAGGCGCCGGGCAGGCCGAACACCACGATCTTGCGGCCGCGAACCAGGTCCGCCACCTTGAACGCATTGGGGCCGAGCGTGCAGCCGTTGCTTTCGGTCTCGAAGAATTCCTGCAGCGTGGCGTCGGGGACGCGGGAACCGACAGTAATCATGGCTTTGGGGTTGTCGTTGGGTGTCTGAAGGGGTTTCTGAAGAATAGGACGGATGCGGGACCGCATGGCGGCGCGTTGCCGCAGGGCAACCTGACGATCATAGGCGCCCGGCCGGCGCTGCCAAAGCCGGATCACATCCGCTTACGTCCGGACCAATATTCGGACGAATTCCGATACAGCTGAAGACGC
>JABFVP010000026.1 GCA_013362725.1 Cupriavidus sp. | reverse complement strand
GGCCCTTCGTTTGAATTTTTCTCAAGCGAACGCGCCGGAAATGTCGTTTGTCGCGCGCGCCGCCAGCGACAACCATTACGCCAAGGCCCACCAATACAGGAGACTGCCGTGTCAGACCAAGCCCATCCGCTCTGGAGTGAGGACCCCCTTCCCCACCTGATCGCCTCGCGCCACCGCGCCACCGGCGAATGGATATTCCCGGCAGTGCCGGCCGCTTCGCCGCTCGCCGCCGAGCATGACCCGGTCGCCATCCGCGGCTCCGGCGTGGTCTACAGCTTCACCGTGATCCATCCCGCGCCGAAGACCGGCGCGCCGCCGTACGCGCTGGGCTATGTCGACTTCGTCGGCCCGGTGCGCATCTTCGGGCGCCTGCAGGGCAAGGCGCGTCCGCTGATCGGCGACCGCTATGAAGCGCGCCCGGACGCCGAGTTCGGCTATGTCTTCGAGGCCGTCACGGCCTGACCGATCGAAAGAATGCAGAAGGAAAGGGAAAGCACCATGCAGGACATCTACATTCACGGCGGCGCGATGACGCCGTTCGGCCGCC
Organism: Cupriavidus sp.; assembly: GCA_013362725.1. Taxonomy (GTDB): domain Bacteria; phylum Pseudomonadota; class Gammaproteobacteria; order Burkholderiales; family Burkholderiaceae; genus Cupriavidus. The sequence goes on along the minus strand of JABFVP010000026.1, from coordinate 23,400 downwards.
ATCCCGGCGTGCTGGCGCCGGAACTGGCGCAACAGGCCATCCTGAAGGCGCTGGCCGACGCCGACGTGCCGGCCGGCCGCATCCAGGCGGTCTATTGCGCCAATGTGCTGGGCGGCATGATCCTCGGCCAGCTGATCGTACGCGACCTGGGGCTCAAGGGCATCCCGGTCTACAACGTCGAGAACGCCTGCGCCAGCGGCGCCACCGGCGTGCACCTGGCGCGGCACGCGCTGCTGGCCGGGCAATACGACACCGTGCTGGTGTTCGGCATCGAGCAACTGACCGCGCTGGGTGGCGGCACCATCCCGCTGCAGCGCAACGACCACAAGACGGACCTCTATGCCAAGGCCGGCATGGTGCTGCCCGCGGTGTATGCGATGCGCGGCACGCGCTTCCTGCACGAGCGCGACGCATCGCCCGCCGACCTGGCGGAAGTGGCGGTCAAGAACCGCTACAACGGCTCGCTAAACCCGTACGCGCAGCAACGCAAGGCCACCACGCTGGAAGAAGTGCTCGGCTCGCGCATGATCGCCGACCCGCTGACGCTGCTGCAGTGCTGCCCGTCGCAGGTCGACGGCGCCGCCGCGGTGGTGCTGAGCACGCGCCGTCCGGCGCAGGCGCGTCCGGTCAGGGTGCTGTCGTCGGTGGTGGTCTCTGGCCTGCGCGAAGAGGCCGACGACGACATCCTGGATGCCGAGATCACCGCGCGTGCAGCGCGCCAGGCGTATGAACAGGCCGGGCTGGGGCCGCGGGATGTCGACGTGGTCGAGCTGCACGACGCCTTCACCATTGCCGAACTGCTCTACTACGAAGCGCTGGGACTGGCCGAACCAGGCGAAGCGGTGCCGCTGCTGAAGTCCGGCGCGACCCGGCTGGGCGGCCGCGTGCCGGTCAACCCCAGCGGCGGCCTGCTGGCCAAGGGCCACCCGCTGGGCGCCACCGGCGTGGCGCAGATGGTCGAAATCCTTTGGCACCTGCAAGGGCGCGCCGGCGAGCGCCAGGTCGAGAACGCGCGCGTCGGCCTGACGCAATGCACCGGCGGCGGCATCGCGGGAGTCGACCACGCCGCGTCGTCCGTCCACCTGCTGGGAGTCTGAAATGGGTACGCAACGATTCGATCCCACGCATGTGGCCGTGGTCACGGGCGCCGCGCGCGGCATCGGCCTGGGCATCGCCACGCAACTGGCGCGGCAGGGGCTGACCGTGGCGCTGCTGGACCGCGATGGCGGTGCGCTGGACGAGGCCGTCGGCACGCTGGCCGCCGCCGGGCTCAATGCCTTCGGCGCCACCGCCGACCTGACCGATTCCGCCGCGGTCAACCACGCCTTTGCGCAGGTCGCGGCCCGCGCCGGCCGCGTCGACTACCTGGTCAACAACGCGGGGGCCGTGCGCGACATGCGCTTCCTGAAAATGACCGACGACGACTGGGACCTGGTCATCGACACCAACCTGCGCTCGCAGTTCCTGTGCTGCCGCGCGGCGCTGCCCGGCATGGTCGAGCGCGGCTACGGGCGCGTGGTCAATATCTCCTCGCGGGCCTGGCTGGGCGGCTTCGGGCAGGCCAACTACTCCGCGGCCAAGGGCGGCGTGGTCAGCCTGACGCGCTCGCTGGCGATCGAGTTCGCCGGTCAGGGCATCACCGTCAACGCGGTCGCGCCCGGCATTGTCGATACGCCGCTGTTCCGCGGCTTTGCGCCGGAGGTGCAGGCGCGGCTGCAGAAGTCGGTGCCGGTGCAGCGCATCGGCACCGCCGACGATATCGCCAATGCGGTCAGCTTCTTCCTCGATCCGCAATCGTCGTACGTGACCGGCCAGACGCTCTACGTCTGCGGCGGGCGCAGCCTGTCGTCGCCCAGCGTGTAAGGAAGCCATCATGACCATCCAACGCCACATCGAAGGCGCGGTCGCGGTGCTGACCATCGACCGGCCCGACGCGCTCAATGCGCTCGACGTGACCACGCTGCGCGAACTGCGCGCGCACCTGGCCGAGGTGCGCGACCGCGACGACCTGTGCGTCGCGGTGCTGACCGGCGCCGGTACGCGCGCCTTCTGCGCCGGCGCGGACCTGAAAGGCACGCGCACCTCCGCCGCCACCTACCCCGAGGCGCTGTTCCGCGCGCCGGAGCAGGCCGCGGACCTGGGACTCTATATCCGGCTGATGGACCTGACCGACCTCGGCCTCGCCAAGCCGCTGATCGCGGCGGTCAACGGACACTGCCTCGGCGCGGGGCTGGAGCTCGCGCTGCAGTGCGATTTGCGGATCGCGTCGACGCAGGCGACCTTCGGCCTGCCCGAAGTCGCGGTCGGCTCGATCCCGGCGGTGTCCGGCCTGCACCGGCTGCTCAAGGCGGTGCCCGCGGCGCATGCGATGCAGATGGTGCTGACCGGCGAACGGATCGATGCCGCGCACGCCGCGCGCATCGGCCTGGTCACCGAGACGATGGCGCCCGAGGCCCTGCCCGACCGTGCGCTGGCGCTGGCCACGCGCATCGCCGCGAACGCGCCGCTGGCGGTGCAGGCGGTCAAAAAGCTGTCGCGCCAGACCAGCCACCTCAGCGAGGCCGACGCGCAGCAGCTCACCGAACTCTACTGGGGCGTGCTGCGCGACACCGCCGACCGCATTGAAGGCCGCCGGGCCTTCGCCGAAAAGCGGCAGCCCCACTACACGGGACGCTGAGCGGACCGACAAGAACCACGCAGGAGACACAACCATGGCAGGAATTTCCCGAATCATGCGCGCGGCAATGGCCGGCGTGCTGGCAGTCACGGCGCTGAGCACAGCGGCACAGGCGCCCTACCCCGCGCAGAAGCCGATCACGCTGGTGGTGCCGTTCGCCCCGGGCGGCGGCAATGACATCCTGGCACGCGCCATCGCACCCAAGATGAGCCGGCTGCTGGGCCAGACCATCGTGATCGAGAACAAACCCGGCGCCGGCGGCAACCTGGGCGCCGACTACGTCGCGCACGCCGCGCCGGACGGCTACACGCTGGTGATCGCGTCAAGCCAGATCACGATGAACCCGTTTCTCGGCATGAAGGTGCCGTTCCAGGTCGAGCGCGACTTCGAGCCGGTCGGGCGCATCGCGTCGGTGCCGATCATGCTGGTCGCCAATCCCGACCAGCCGTTCCGCACGCTGCAGGAGTTCATCCAGTACACCCGCGCCAACCCGGGCAAGCTCAGCTACAGCAGCCCCGGGCCCGGCACGCCGCAGCACCTGGCGGGCGAGGTCTTCGCCAAGCTGAACAAGACCGAGCTGCTGCACGTGCCGTACCGCGGCACCGGCCCGTCGATCAGCGACCTGATGGGCGGCCAGGTGCAGATCTCGTTCGCCACCTTTGCCTCGTCGATCCAGTTCGTGCGCGCCGGCAAGCTGCGCGCGCTCGGCATCGCCGGCAAGAAGCGCAGCGCGCTGATGCCAGACCTGCCGACCTTTGCCGAAGCCGGCATCGTCGGCTACGACGCCGAGCTCTGGTACAGCCTGCTGGCGCCGGCGCGCACGCCGAAGGCCGTGGTCGACAAGGTCAACGCCGCACTGGTGGCCGCGCTGAAGTCGCCGGACGTTGCGGCGCAACTGGAGAAGCAGGGGTTCGAGCCGCAGGCCTCCACGCCGGCCGAACTGAAGGCGTATATCGGCAAGGAAATGTCGCGCTGGCAGCGCGTGATCCAGGACAACAACATCAAGGTGGCGCTGTGAACGCGCGCCACCGCGCAGGGCACGTTCAAACGATCCCACGTATCTGCGGAGACCTGACATGCTGCGCGACGCACTGGACGGCCTGACCGTCATCGACTTCACCCAGATCGGCGCCGGGCCGACCTGCACCATGCTGCTGGCCGACATGGGCGCCAGGGTCATCAAGGTCGAGCCGCCCGGCGGCGAACTGGGCCGCGGGCTCGGCCCCGGCTGGCTGGGCGATGACAGCGCGCTGTTCCACGGCTTCAACCGCAACAAGCTGGGCGTGGCGCTGGACCTGAAATCCCCCGAAGGTCTCGCCGTGGCGCGCCGGATGGCGGCAGAAGCCGACATCGTGGTGGAAAGCATGCGCCCGGGCGTGATGGAACGCCTCGGGCTGGGCCATGCCGAACTGTCGGCGCTGAACCCGGCGCTGGTCTACTGCTCGATTTCCGCCTATGGCCAGGACGGCCCGTATGCCGGCCGTGCCGGCGTCGACGGCATCATCCAGGCCGATTCCGGGCTGATGAGCCTGATCGGCCCGCCCGACGGCGAGCCGTGCAAGGTGCAGGCGCCGGTGGTCGACGTGATGACCGGCTACGTCGCCTGCGTCGGCATCCTGGGCAAGCTGGCGCAGCGGGCGCGCGACGGCCAGGGCGGGCATCTCGACGTCAGCCTGCTCAACGCCGCGCTGGCGCTGCAGCAATCGTCGCTTACCAGCTATTGCGCCGACGGGCAGCTGCCGGAACGCGCAGGCAGCGCCGCGCCCTACTCGGCGCCCAACCAGGCCTTCCGCACCGCCGACGGCTGGATCATGGTCGCCGCCTACATGCCCGAGCGCTGGCGCCGGCTGTGCGACGTGCTGGGCCTGCCGGCGCTTGCCGACGACCCGCGCTTCGCCACCTCGCCGTTGCGCGTGGCCAACCGGGCGGCAATGGTCGAGGCGCTGACCGGCGTGTTCGTGACCCGCTCCACCGATGCATGGCTGGCGTTGCTGCAGGACGCCGACATCCTGTGCGCCCGCGTCGCCACCTATGAAGACCTGATGGCGCACCCGCAGGTGGCGGCCCACCGCATGGTGCAGCGCATCCCGCACGAGACGCTGGGCGAGGTCCGCATGCCAGGCTTCCCGATCAACAGCGCCCAGGAAAACGCGCTGCCCGCGCGGCCGGCGCCGGCGTACGGACAGCATACGCAAGCGGTGCTGGCCGAGCTTGGCCTCAGCGCGGCACAGATCGCCGCCTTGCAGGCGCGCGGCGCGGTCCATTGTGCCGATGCCGTCGAGGCCCCGCTCACGGCAACGGCATCATGAACCGCGCCGGCATCATCGCCGCGCTCCACGCCCGCCGCAGCGTGCGCGGCTTTCTCGATACGCCGGTGCCGCGCGCGAGCCGGTGGAGGGCTTTGCCTGCTTCGCCGGCTGGTGACCGGCGCACGCCGCGCTAGCTTTGCGTCTCGCACTGCGCCAGCAGCCACTCGCGGAACACCGCCATGCTGGCGCTTTCCTTGCGGTCCGCCGGCGTCAGCAGGTAGTAGGTGAAGTCGCCCATGTCGACGCTCTGGCGGAACGGCGCGACCAGCCGCCCGGCCTCCAGGTCTCCCGCAACCAGGAAGCGCTGGGCGATGGCGAAGCCCTGCCCTTCCACTGCCGCCGCATAAGCCATGGCGGAACTCTGGACCGTCATGCCGCTGCGCGCGTCGACCTGCGCGTCGGCGCGCGCCGCCTTCAGCCAGTGCGCCCAGTCGTCCGGACGCGCAATCGAATGCAGCAGCGTCTGGTGCCGCAGGTCGGCAGGCTTTTTCACCTTCGGCTTGCCGGCCGCAACGCCGGGGCTGCAGACCGGCACCAGGATATTGGACACCAGCCGGTAGGTATTCACGCCGCTCCACTTGCCGTCGCCGAGGCGGATCGCGCCGTCGATGTCTTCCTTGCGGAAATCGACCGGGTCCAGCGACGCGGTCAGCAGCACCTCGATGCCGGGATTGGCCGCATGGAAGCTCGACAGCCGCGGGATCAGCCAGCGCATGGCGAAGGTGGTGTAGGCGCGCACCTTGAGCTGCTTGCGCCTGGCCCGCTTGCCGAGCCGCCGCGTCGCTTCGCGCAGGTCGTCCATGGCCCGGGTCACGGCGCGGTAGTAGTCCTCGCCGGTGCGGGTCAGCGAAATCTGCCGGTGGCCGCGATGCAGCAGCTGCACGCCCAGGCCTTCTTCCAGCGAGCGGATCTGGCGGCTGACGGCGCCCGGCGTCACGTGCAGCTCTTGCGCTGCGGTAGTGATGCTGAGGTGCCGGGCGGCCGCTTCAAAGGCGCGCAGGGCGTTCAGGGGAGGCAGCTTGTCCATGCCGGCGAGTCTGCCATACGGTTGAGAATTGCTCAATCGACATCGCTCGCGTTTATTGACAACTTATGGTTGTCTCTTAAACGGCATTGCAGGTGCCTAGTGTTGCTGGCCGCGCGCGCCTAAATTTGTCTCCGTGGCCCCCGCCATCAGACATCGAAGTCAAACCGAGCAAAGGAGATTCACCATGTCCGCCAACACCACCATCGCTGCCAACACCCACACCAATGCCACTAACGCCGACACCAAGGTCTGGTTCATCACCGGCGCCTCGCGCGGCTTCGGCCTGGAACTGACCCGTGCCGCGCTGGGCCGCGGCGACCGTGTCGTCGCCACCGCGCGCCGCCCCGAAACGATCACCGGCGCGGTGGGCGCGCATGACAACCTGCTGCCGGTGGCGCTCGACGTCACCAGCGAAGCGCAGGCCATCGCCGCCGCCGAGGCCGCCGTGGCGCGCTTCGGCCGCATCGACGTGCTGGTCAACAACGCCGGCTACGGCCTGCTGGGCGCGGTGGAGGAAGCGTCGGCGCGCGAAGTCGAGCAGCAGTTCGCCACCAACGTCTTCGGCGTGCTGAACGTGACGCGCGCGGTGCTGCCGCAGATGCGCCGCCAGCGCAGCGGGCATGTCGTCAATATCTCGTCGATCGGTGGCTACGCGGCCTATCCCGGCTGGGGCGTCTACGGCGCCACCAAGTTCGCGGTGGAAGGACTGACCGAAGCGCTCGACGCCGAGCTGGCGCCGCTGGGCGTGCGCGCCACCGTGGTCGAACCGGGCTTCTTCCGCACCGACTTCCTCGATGCCAGCTCGCTGGTCCGCGTCGGCACCGAGATCGCCGAATACGCCGAAACCGTCGGCGCGATGCGCGGCCACATGGCGTCGGCCAACCACCAGCAGCCCGGCGATCCCGCCAGGCTGGCCGTGGCGCTGCTTGCCCTTGCCGACAGCGACAACCCGCCGGTGCGGCTGCCGCTGGGCTCCGATACGGTGGCTCGCATCGCGGAAAAGAACCGCAAGGTGCAGAGCGAACTGGAGGCCTGGCATGCGCTGGCGGTATCGACCGACCACGTCGACGTGCGCGCGTGATCCTGGCGCGGGCCTGGCGCGGACCTGATGCGGTCCTGATGCGGCGCAACGACGGGCCTGGCGGAGCCGGCGGGAGCCGGCGCGCCAGGCCGCGCCGCTCGTTCCGGAAACAGAACACTGAGACCTGCTTTGGCACCCTGGCGGATGCGGCTGTCCGTGACTATCTTTCTTGCATCGCTGCACCGGTATGCAGCCGGACCAGGAGCCCAGATGACTCGACCCGCGGACTTCAATGGCAAGCGCCTGGCACTAGCGCCACCATGACCCGGATGATCGCGCCGGTCCTGGCGCTTGTCATCGCCCTGGCGGGCTGGCCATGCCGGGCAGTCGCACAAGGCTCTGCCCCGCCGTACAATTTCCTGCGTTACAACGAGGACTACCGCTATCTGCAGGATCCGGCGCGGCGCACCGATGCGTGGGACCCGGTGAAATGGATTCCCCTGGGCGAGACGCGAAGCTACCTGAGCCTGGGCGGCGAAATCCGCGAACGCTTCGAAAACTACTCGGCGCCGAACTTCGGCGTGCCGGGGCCTGCCGCGGACGGCTACCTGCTGCACCGCATCCTTCTCCATGCCGACCTGCATGCCGGCGATCTGTTCCGCGGATTCCTCCAGCTCGGCAACCACTTCGCATTTGGCAAGGACATCGCCGCGCCGCCGTACGAAGACCGGCTTGATGTGCAGCAAGCCTTTTTCGACATCCGTCTGCCAGCGATGGCGGAGCAGGTTGCCGCCCCCGAGCGTCCGTTCCTGCGTATCGGCCGGCAGGAAATGGCGTTCGGCTCGCAGCGCCTGGTGTCGGTGCGCGATGCCCCGAACGTCCGGCGTTCCTTTGACGGCGCGCGGCTTTCCGGCAAGGCCGGCGATGCGAAGCTGGACGTCTTCGCCACGCGCACGGTCCTGTTGAAAGCGGGGAATTTCGATGACCACCCCAACCATGCACAGGGATTCTGGGGCGTCTACTCGACCTTTCCAAAGAGCGTCGTGCCGGCCTCCGGTGCGGATCTCTACTACCTCGGCTTCGAGAACAGCCTCGCACGGTACAGCATCGGCACCGGCGTGGAGCGACGGCATTCCGTGGGCGGACGCGTCTTCGGCGGCCATGGGCCGTGGGACTGGGACTGGGAAACGCTTGCGCAGTTTGGCAGCTTCGGCCGGCAGGATCTGTTCGCCTGGGGCTTTACCACCGACACAGGCTACGCCTTCAAGCTGGCGGAATGGGGCGCGCGCGCCGGACTGAAGGCCACCGTCGGCAGCGGCGACCGCGACCCCGGCGATGGCAAGCTGGGCACATTCAACGGACTGTTCCCGAAGCTCGCATACTTCAACCAGGCGGGACTGCTCGGCGCATCGAACGTGATGGACCTGCAACCGTCACTGACGCTGAAGCCCACACCGACGCTCCGACTGACGTTGTCCTGGGATTTCATCTGGCGGCATAGCACCAATGACGCCGTCTATACGGCAGGGGCGGCTCCCATCGCCGGCACGGCGGGGCGTCCGGGTCGCTATACGGGAAGCCAGCTGGCGTTCGATGTCGTGTGGCAAATCGACCGGCATATTGCGCTCAATGCCGGCATCGTGCACGTGGATGTTGCGCCGGTGCTGCGCAACGTGGGCGGTCACAATACCAACTTCACCTACGCCTCGGTGGCCTATGCTTTTTGATGCATCGGCATGCCAGCCGGCGCTGGCCTTGCTGCAAAGCAGCAGTCAAGTCTTGCGATGACTCTGCCTGCGCCGTTACTGCAGTATCCACTGTCCCTGCCGCACGATGCGCCGCCGCCAGCACTCGCACCAGCGCGAAATGTCGGCAATGCACCCTTCCTGCAATCGGCATATGTCGTTTCCGGCGAATTTCGCCAATAATGCCCTGACAGCCATTGCCGGACGAGAGAGCCACCATGCACGACAGTCCCGATGCCATCCGCACCGTTGCCCTGCTAGGGCATGCGGGAAGCGGCAAGACCTCGCTGGTCGAAGCGCTGCTGCACCAGGGGGGTGCGCTGCACACCCCGGGCAGCGTGGAGCGCGGCTCGACGGTCAGCGACAGCGATCCGCTGGAGCGCAAGTACAAGCGTTCGCTCAGTTCCGCCGTCACCCACGTCGACTTCCGCGACACCCGCATCTACCTGCTCGACACGCCGGGCTACCCGGATTTCTCCGGCCTGGCGATCAGTGCGTTGGCCGCGGTCGAGACCGCAGCCATCGTCATCAACGCGCAGACCGGGATCGAAATGACCACGCGCCGCGCCATGGCCTGGGCGCAGGCGCGGCAACTGTGCCGGATGATCGTTATCAACGGCATCGACGGCGAGAAGGTCGACCTGCCGGCGCTGCTGGCCGAGATCCAGGAGGCGTTCGGCAAGGAGTGCTTGCCCATCAACCTGCCGGCGGGCAACGGCGGCAAGGTGGTGGACTGCTTCTTCAATCCGGCCGGCGAGTCGGATTTTTTATCGGTGGCGTCGGCGCATGAAGCGCTGATCGACCAGGTGATCGAGATCGATCCGGAGCTGATGGAGGTGTATCTGGAGCAAGGCGAGGCCATCACGCCCGAGCAACTGCACGCGCCGTTCGAGCGTGCGCTGCGCGAAGGCCACCTGGTGCCGATCTGCTTTACCTCGGCCGCCACCGGCGCCGGTATCGCGGAACTGCTCGATGTCTTCGTCCGGCTGCTGCCCAATCCCACCGAAGGCAACCCGCCGCTGTTCTACCGCTCGACCGGCACTGCCGAGGACGGTACCGAGAAACGCAAGGCGGTGCGCGCAGAGCCGGTGCCGGACAAGCACGTGCTGGCGCATGTGTTCAAGGTGGTGGTCGATCCCTATGTCGGCAAGCTGGCGGTGTTCCGCATCCACCAGGGTACCGTCACGCGCGACAGCCAGCTCTATATCGGCGAGGGCCGCCAGCCGTTCAAGGTGGCGCACCTGCTGTTGCTGCAGGGCAAGGAGACGCAGGAAGTGCCGCGCGCCGGCCCGGGCAATATCTGCGCGGTGGCCAAGGTCGATGAACTCGGCTTCGACGCCGTGCTGCACGACGCCACCGAGGATGGCGACATCCACCTGACCCCGCTGGAGTTTCCCACGCCGATCTACGGCCTGGCGATCGAGCCCGCGCGGCGCGGCAACGAGCAGCGGCTGGCCGAGGTGCTGCACAAGCTCAGCGCCGAAGACCCCTGCCTGCGCATCGAGCATCCGGCCGGCACCAACGAGACCGTGGTGTTCGGACTGGGCGAGTTCCATTTGCGCTGCGCGCTGGAGCGTTTGACCGATCAGTACAAGCTGGAAGTCGCCACGCGGCCGCCGAAGATCGCGTATCGCGAGACCATCGCCGGCAAGGCCGAGGGCCACCACCGCCACAAGAAGCAGACCGGCGGCGCCGGCCAGTTCGGCGAAGTGATGCTGCGCGTGGAGCCGCTGCCGCGCGGCGAAGGCTTCGAGTTCATCGATGCGGTCAAGGGCGGCGCGATTCCCGGCCAGTTCATCCCCGCGGTGGAGAAAGGCATCCGCCAGGTGCTGGAAAGCGGTCCGCTGGCCGGCTTTGCGATGCAGGACGTGCGCGTGACCGTGTACGACGGCAAGAGCCATCCGGTCGATTCCAAGGAAGTGGCGTTCGCCACGGCCGGGCGCAAGGCGTTTATCGATGCGGTAATGAAGGCGCGCCCCAGCGTGCTGGAACCGATCGTCGAGATCGAGGTCACGGTGCCCGGCACGGCGATGGGCGATGTCATCGGCGACCTGTCCGCCAAGCGCGGCCAGGTGCATGGCACCCGCACCGGCGCCGGCAACAGCGTGATCGTTGCCGGGCAGGTGCCGCTGTCGGAACTGAACGACTACCAGTCACGGCTGAACAGCATGACCGGCGGCCACGGCAGCTACACCATCCAGTTCAGCCATTACGACAACGTGCCACCGGGGCAGCAGGAGAAGATGGCATCCCGCCACAAGGCGCAGCAGGACACCGAATGAGCTGCCCGGGCTGGCTCAGTGCTGGCTGGCGCCGGCCGCGCCGATGCCGGTCATGGCGCGCACGAACTGCGCGCCGTAGCGCTGGCGTTCGGCGCTCGCCTGCGCCGAACGGTCCAGCACCGACAACAGCCAGGCCGCGGCAAAGGCCAGCGTCATCGAGAACAGCGCAGGGTTGGCATACGGGAAGATCGCCGACTCGTGCTTCAGGATGCCGACCCAAACGGTCGGCCCCAGCACCAGCAGCAGCACCGCCGAAACCAGCCCCGTCAGGCTCCCCGCCACTGCGCCGCGCGTGGTCAGCCCCTTCCAGAACATCGACAGGAACAGCACCGGGAAGTTGACCGATGCGGCGATCGCCAGCACCAGCCCGGACAGGAAGGCGATGTTCTGCTTCTCGAACATCACGCCCAGCACCATCGCCAGCAGGCCGATCACCAGCGTGGCGAGCTTCGACACGCGGATCTCGTCTTTCTCGCTGGCCTTGCCGCGGCGGAACACGTTGGCGTAAAGGTCATGCGACACCGCCGACGCACCCGACAGCGCCAGCCCCGCCACCACCGCCAGGATGGTCGCGAACGCCACCGCCGAAATAAAGCCGAGGAACAGGTCGCCGCCGATCACGTGCGACAGGTGCACGGCCACCATATTGCTGCCGCCGATCAGCTTGCCCGCCGCGTCGCGATAGGCCGGGTCCGCGCCCACCATCACGATCGCGCCGAAGCCCACCACCAGGATCAGCACGTAGAAGTAGCCGATGAAGCCGGTGGCATAGAGCACGGACTTGCGCGCTTCCTTCGCATCCGCCACGGTGAAGAAGCGCATCAGGATGTGCGGCAGGCCGGCGGTGCCGAACATCATGCCGACGCCGAGCGAGATCGCATCGATCGGGTTGGATACCAGCCCGCCCGGCGACAAGATCGCCGTGCCCTTGTCATGCACCCTGGCCGCGCTGGCAAACATGGCTTCCGGGCTGAAGCCGAAATAGGCCAGCACCATCACCGCCATGAAGGTCACGCCGCCGAGCAGCAGCAGCGCCTTGATGATCTGCACCCAGGTGGTGGCGAGCATGCCGCCGAACATCACGTACAGCACCATCAGCGCGCCGACGATGACCACCGCAGATTCATAGCTGGTGCCGAACAGCAGTTCGATCAGCTTACCCGCGCCGACCATCTGCGCGACCAGGTACATGATGACCACGGTCAGCGTGCCACATGCGGCGGTGATGCGCACCGGCTTCTGCGCCAGCCGGTACGAGACCACGTCGGCAAAGGTGTAGCGGCCCAGGTTGCGCAGGCGTTCGGCGACGATGAACAGGATGATCGGCCATCCGGCCACCACGCCGAGCGCGTAGATCAGGCCGTCGTAGCCCTTGTCGAACATCATCGCCGAGATGCCGAGGAAGGACGCCGCCGAGACCATGTCGCCGGCGATCGCCAGGCCGTTCTGGAAGCCGGTGAGACCGCCGCCGGCCGCATAGAAGTCCGACGCCGAGCGCGTGCGCCGCGCGGCCCAGCGGGTGATGCCGAGCGTGAACAGCACGAACAGCATGAACATCACGATGGCGCTCCAGTTCAGCGGCCGCCGCGCGGCTTCGCCCTGGATCGCGGGGGCCGCGGTGGCGGCGCTGGCTGCCAGACCGCACAGGGCCGCGCCGAGGAAACGGTGTACCGGCTTCATGCTTCGCACTCCTTGCGCACGCGTTCGTTGAGCGGGTCCAGGTCGCGGTTGGCGCGGTGGACGTAGAGGGCGGTCAGCAGCACGGCGGCGGCGATCACCGCAACGCCCACGGGGATGCCGACCGTCATGACGCCCCCGGCGAACGGCATGCCGAGCGTGGCGGGCGAAAAGGCCAGCAGCAGGATGAAGCCGAAGTAGACCGCCAGCATGATCACGGTCAGCGACCAGCCAAGGCGCGTGCGGCCGTGGATCAGGCGGATAAAGTCGGGGTGGTTCTGGATGGCTTCCAGTTGTCGCGCGTCCATGGGGTCTCCTTTGGCGCAGGGGTGGTGTGGCGGCTCTGGGTGGCTGCCATCGGTTTGGGTTCGTTCGCTACGTATTGAATGCCGCCGGTTTGCTCCCCTCTCCCGCTTGCGGGAGAGGGGCCGGGGGAGAGGGCCGGCGCTTGGCAAGCACGATGCCGCGTCACGCCGTAGATACTCTGGCCCTCTCCCCCACCCCTCTCCCGCGCGCGGGAGAGGGGAGCCTATGCCAGCGGTGTGGGTGGAAGGCAGCGTCGCTCAGATCGCGCCGACCGGCTGCTCGTGTGTCACCTTCGGCCGCATGTCCACCACGCGCCGCGCCTTGCCGACCGTGCTTCGCTCGATGCCCTCGGCCGCCACCACCTGCACGCGCGTGGTCACGCCGACATAGGTCTTGATCTGGTCCTTCAGCTCGCGCTCCAGCGCCGCGCGGTCATCCGCTGTCAGCGCACCCGAGCGCTCCGGCCGTGCCTCGACCCGCACCTCCAGCTTGTCCAGATGCCCGTCGCGCGTTACCACCAACTGGTACTGCGGCGCCAGCGCCGGCGCCTTCAGGATCAGTTCCTCGATCTGCGACGGGAACACGTTGACGCCGCGGATAATCAGCATGTCATCCGAGCGCCCCGTGATCTTGCCGATGCGGCGCATCGAGCGCGACGTCGGCGGCAGCAGGCGCGTCAGGTCGCGCGTGCGGTAGCGGATCACCGGCAGTGCTTCCTTGGTCAGCGAGGTGAACACCAGCTCGCCCTCGGAGCCATCCGGCAACACCTCGCCGGTCACCGGGTCGATGATCTCGGCATAGAAATGGTCTTCCCAGATCACCGGTCCGTCCTTGCTCTCGATGCATTCGCACGCCACGCCCGGCCCCATCACCTCGGACAGGCCGTAGATATCCACCGCGTCGATGCCGGCGCGCGCCTCGATCTCCGCGCGCATCGCATCGGTCCACGGCTCGGCGCCGAAGATGCCGACCTTGAGCGAGCTTTCCGACGGGTCCATGCCCTGGCGCTCCATCTCCTCGATCAGGTTCAGCATGTACGACGGCGTCACCATGATGATGTCGGGCTGGAACTCGCGGATCAGCTGTACCTGTTTCTCGGTCTGGCCACCCGACATCGGGATCACCGTGCAGCCGGCCTTCTCCGCGCCGTAGTGCGCGCCCAGCCCGCCGGTGAACAGCCCGTAGCCATAGCTGACATGGACCAGGTCGCCGGCGCGGCCCCCCGCGGCGCGGATCGAGCGCGCCACCACGCTTGCCCACGTATCGATGTCCTTCGCGGTATAGCCGACCACGGTCGGCTTGCCGGTGGTGCCGCTCGACGCATGCACGCGCGCCACCTGCTCGCGCGGCACCGCGAACATGCCGAACGGATAGTTGTCGCGCAGGTCCTGCTTGGTCAGGAACGGGAACTTCGACAGGTCGGACAGCGACTTCAAATCGTCCGGTTGCACCCCGGCCGCCTGGAACGCCTTGCGGTAATGCGGCACGTTGTCAAAGGCATGGCGCACGCTCCATTTGAGCCGTTGCAGCTGCAGCGCCTGCAGTTCGTCGCGGCTGGCGCGCTCGATCGGCTCCAGCTCGTTGGGGTTGGGGTTGCGTTGCACCATTGTCTACTCCATCTCGTTATGATGGCGCCGCGTGCAAAGGGGGGCCGGCGCCGGGGTACTGCAGGCCTTGCGATCAGATAGGCGAGCGGCTCTGGACCACGCGGAAGCGGTTGGCGACGAAGGCCGCATCCGACAGCGACGCATTGGCCGCGGGATTGGCACCGGTGGCGTGGAAATCGCTGAATGCGGCCGACTGGTTGACGAAGACGCCGCCGGTCAGGTTGAGCGACAGCGCCACGCCGGCGTCTTCCGCGGCATCGCGGATGCTTTCGGCCACGCCCGCGTCGGTGGTGTAGGCCGACAGCGTCAGCGCGCCGTGCGTCTTCGCGCCGCGGTGCGCCAGCTCGATGCTGTGCGCGGTGTTGTCGGTCGCCACGACGAAGGAGATCGGGCCGAACAGTTCCTGCATGATCTTCGCCTCGTCGCTGGCATCGACCTTCAGCACCAGCGGCGTGCGGATGCGCGCGCCCGGAAACTCGGGATGTTCGAGCACGCGGCTGTCGGCAACGATCTCGCCCAGCGCGCGCGAGGATTCGATCCGTTCCACCACGCTGTCGTTCTGGATCGCACCGATGAGTTCGACCGCCTTGGCGGGATCACCCGTGAGCTTGCCGACTGCCTCGCCGATCGCCGCGGCAACCTGGTCGAAGCTGACGCGCCCTTCCGGGGTGGCGATGCCGTCCTTCGGCACGTAGAGGTTCTGCGGCGCCGTGCACATCTGGCCCGAGTACAGCGACAGCGAGAAGGCGATATTGCGCACCATGCCCTTGAAGTCGGCGGTGGAGTCGATGACGATCTGGTTGACGCCGGCCTTTTCGGTGTACACCTGCGCCTGGTGCGCATTGCGTTCCAGCCAGTCGCCGTTGGCGCTGCTGCCGGTGAAGTCGATCAGGCGCACTTCCGGACGCAGCGCCAGCTTCGATGCCATGCGCTCGCTCGGGTCGTTGGCCACCAGCGTGACGATATTCGGGTCGAATCCCGCTTCTTCCAGCACCTCGCGCGCCACCTCGACGGTGATCGCCAGCGGCAGGATCGCGCCCGGGTGCGGCTTGACCACCACCGCATTGCCGGTCGCCAGGCTGGCGAACAGGCCGGGATAGCCGTTCCAGGTCGGGAAGGTGCAGCAGCCGATCACCAGGCCCACGCCGCGCGGCACCACCGCGTAGCGCTTTTCCATGCGCAGCGGCTCGTTCTTGCCTTGCGGCTTTTCCCACGTGGCTTGCTTCGGAATGCGGCGCAGTTCGTCCCAGGCGTAGGCCACGGCTTCCAGGCCGCGGTCCTGCGCGTGCGGGCCGCCGGCCTGGAAGGCCATCATGAAGGCCTGGCCGGTGGTGTGCATGACCGCGTAGGCAATCTCGAAGCTGCGGCGGTTCAGGCGCTGCAGGATCTCCAGCGATACGCCGATCCACGCTTCCGGCCCGGCCTTGCGCCATGCAGGCATGCCCTTGGCCACGCCGGCAAAGAGCTGGTCGAGGTCAGGCCGGGGATAGGTGACGCCCAGTTCCGGGCCGTACGGCGAGACTTCCTTGCCGGCCTGCCCGACGGTCCCGGGCTGCGACAGCGCGAACGGCTGGTTCAGGCGGGCCTCGAAGGCGGCCTTGCCATCGGCATTGGCGGTCTCGCCATAGGCCTTGGGGCTCGGCATTTCTGCGAACGGGCTCCAGTAGCCGCGCGTGGCGATGGCTTGGGTGGCTTGTTCCAGCAGCGCCTGGTGGCGCTCGAAAAACGGATGGGACACGGCTTGCTCCGGGGGGCGAAAGTGAATCTGGGTATTTGGAATGGCAGGAGAACGCTTCAGGTTTCCTGGTCGAAATCGATCACCAGCTTGTCGCTGACGGCGTAGCTCTGGCAGCTCAGCATGAAGCCGCGCGCGACTTCGTAGTCTTCCAGCGCGAAGTTGACGTCCATGTCGACCTCGCCCTCGATGCGCTTGCAGCGGCAGGTCGAGCAGACACCGCCCTTGCAGGAGTACGGCAGCTCGATCCCCTGCGCCAGCGCGGCGTCGAGCACGGTTTCCTTGTTCTTTTCCAGCGTGAAGGAACGGGTACGGCCGTCCTGGATCACCGTCACCTCGCACTGCTGCTGGCCGACCTGCTTGTGCGCATGCGCAGCGGGCCGCGCCGACGGGATGCTGGTGGCGAACAGCTCGCGCTTGATGCGGGCCTTGTCGACGCCGTTGTCGAGCAGCGCCTGCGAGACCTCTTCCATCATCGAATGCGGGCCGCAGATAAAGGCGACGTCGATGTCCTGCGGCCTGACCCAGTGCTGCAGCAGCGCATTGACTTTCTCGCCGTCGATGCGGCCGTTGAACAGGTCGATGTCGAGCTGCTCGCGGCTGAGCACGAACACCAGGTTGAAGCGCTGCAGGTAGGTGTCCTTCAGGTCTTCCAGCTCTTCCTTGAACAGCACCGACGACGACGCGCGGTTGCCGTAGAACAGCGTGAAACGGCTGCCCGGCTCGGCCTGCAGCGTGGTCTTGATGATCGACAGCATCGGTGTGATGCCGCTGCCGGCGGCGAAGGCGACGTAGTGCTTCGCGTGCGTGGCGGACAGCGGCACGTGGAAATGGCCGGACGGCGGCATCACTTCCAGCTTCATTCCCGGCTGCAGCTGCTCGTTGGCCCAGTTGGAAAACAGCCCGCCGTCGACACGCTTGATCGCCACGCGCAGCTGCGCATCCTGCACCGCCGAGCAGATCGAGTACGAGCGGCGCACGTCCTCGCCGCTGATACCGGTGCGCAGCGTCAGGTGCTGGCCCTGCACGTAGCGGTAGGCGTCGGCCAGCTCGTCCGGCACGGCGAAGGTCACGGCCACCGCGTCACGGGTTTCGCGCGTGACCGAGGCCACCGTCAGTTCATGGAATTTGCTCATCTCCCCACCTTTCCTTCTCAGTGAGCCTTGAAGTAGTCGAACGGCTCTTTGCAGTCGCCGCAGCGGTACAGCGCCTTGCACGCGGTCGAGCCGAACTGGCTGACCAGCCGCGTATGGCGCGAGCCGCAGTGCGGGCAGGCCACCACCAGGGCTGGCGCCGCTTTCCGGCTGATGCCGCTGATATCGATCACCTGCTGCGCCGGCGGGGCGATGCCATAGCCGGTGAGGCTGGCCTTGCCACGCGGGGTCATCCAGTCGGTGGTCCAGGCCGGCGCCAGCCGGGTCTGTACCTGCACGTTGTTCACGCCACGCGCGCCCAGCGCGGTTTCGATGCCGGCGCGAATCATGGTCATCGCGGGGCAGCCCGAGTAGGTCGGCGTGATCGTGACGACGCAGGCGTCATCCACCCAGGCCACGTCGCGGACGATGCCGAGGTCGACCACCGAGATCACCGGGATCTCGGGATCCGGCACCGTGTCGAGCCAGGACCAGACCTGCTCGACGGCCGGGCGTGCCAATGCGGGCGCAGTCATGGTGCTCATGTTGCTTACCACTGCGCGCCGGGATAGGCGCGCTGCAGGAACTGCATCTCGGCCAGCAGGTAGCCGAGGTGTTCGGTATGGCGGCCGTGGCGGCCGCCGCTCTGCGCCCACTGGCCGGCGGGCACGCGCAGCGTGGCTTCTTCCAGTACCTCGCCGACATGGCGCTGCCAGGGCTCGGCCAGCGTGGCGGGATCGGGAATCACGCCTTCGTGCGCCAGCGCGGTTTCGGCCGCATCGGCTTCGAACAGTTCGCCGGTGAACATCCACAGGTCGTCGAACGCATCCTGCATGCGCCGATGGCTTTCCTCGCTGCCATCGCCCAGGCGCACCACCAGGTCGGCGCTGCGGCGCACGTGGTAGGTCACTTCCTTGAGCGACTTGGCGGCGATCTCGGCGATGCGCGCATCGGTCGAGCGCTGCAGTGCTTCGAGCTGGAAGTAGTGCCACGTATCGAACAGGAACTGGCGCGCCAGCGTATCGGCATAGCTGCCGTTGGGCTGTTCCGCCAGCAGCAGGTTGCGGAACTGGTGCGCGTCGCGCAGGAAGGCCAACTGGTCGGCGCTGCGGCCGGCGCCCTCCACTTCCGCGGCATAGCCGAGCCACAGGCGGGTCTGGCCGATCAGGTCGAGCGCGACGTTGGTCAGCGCGATGTCCTCTTCCAGCGCCGGGCCGCGGCCGCACCATTCCGACAGGCGCTGGCCGAGCACCAACGTCGAATCGCCGAGGCGCAGCAAATATTCGAGCTTGTGGTTGTCCATGTCTGGGCCGTCAGATGTGCTTGACCGCTTCCGGCATCGGGAAGAACGTGGGGTGGCGGTAGACCTTGCTGTTGGCGGGCTCGAACAGCGGGCCCTTGTCGCCGGGGCTGCTGGCCATCACGTCGCTGGCCCTGACCACCCAGACGCTGACGCCCTCGTTGCGGCGCGTGTAGACGTCGCGGGCGTTGTTGATCGCCATTTCGCCGTCCGGCGCGTGCAGGCTGCCCACGTGCTTGTGGGCCAGGCCGTGCTGGCTGCGGATAAAGATCTCCCAAAGCGGCCACTCTTTCATGGCAACCTCCTGTGTAAAGCGATTCGATGTGGGGAGCGGCGCGCTGCGCCGCGTGCGATCAGGCGGAAATCAGGCGGCGGCTGGCTGCGCCTGCTTGCCGGCCTGCTTGTCCGCGTGGGCCACCAGCGCGTTGCGGAACCATGCGCCGTCGTCCCAGGCCCTGACGCGGGTGCGCAGGCGCTCGCGGTTGCATGGGCCATTGCCCTGGATCACGTTGTAGAACTCGGACCAGTCGATCTCGCCGAAGTCATAGTGGCCGCGTTCTTCGTTCCACTTCAGCTCCGGGTCGGGGATGGTCAGGCCCAGGTATTCGGCCTGCGGCACGGTCTGGTCGACCATCTTCTGGCGCAGCTCGTCGTTGGAGAACAGCTTGATGCGCCATTGCATCGATTGCGCGCTGTTGGGCGAATCGCCGTCGGACGGGCCGAACATCATCAGCGCGGGCCACCACCAGCGGTTGAGCGCATCCTGCGCCATCTGCTTTTGCCCGGGCGTGCCGTTGCACAGCTTCAGCAGGATGTCGTAGCCCTGGCGCTGGTGGAACGATTCTTCCTTGCACACGCGCACCATGGCGCGCGCATACGGGCCATACGAGCAGCGGCACAGCGGCACCTGGTTGATGATGGCCGAGCCGTCGACCAGCCAGCCGATCATGCCGATGTCGGCCCAGGACAGCGTGGGGTAGTTGAAGATGCTGGAATACTTGGCCTTGCCCGAATGCAGGTCGCCCAGCATCTGGTCGCGCGACACGCCCAGCGTTTCGGCGGCGCTGTACAGGTACAGGCCGTGCCCGGCTTCATCCTGGATCTTGGCCAGCAGCACCGCCTTGCGCTCCAGCGTGGGCGCACGGGTGACCCAGTTGCCTTCCGGCAGCTGGCCGACGATTTCCGAGTGCGCGTGCTGCGAGATCTGGCGGACCAGGGTCTTGCGGTAGGCCTCGGGCATCCAGTCCTTGGCCTCGATCTTGATGCCGTCATCCACGCGGGCCTGGAACGCGCGCTCCTGCGGGTCCATCTCTTCCATCGCGCGGAGCCTTGTTGCTCCTGTCTCCACCAGCTGTGCGTACATGCCTGCTCCGCTTTTGTAAGGGCATTGTCTGAAGCTTGACGGGCGCTTGATTTGCATCAAGCTCGTCAGTTGCAATGGATGGTAGTGATACAATTTGATTCAATCAATCGACGAATGTGTATCACTTTCGAGGACCATCATGGCGCTTAACGCGGCTGCGGAACTGCCCTCCCCGCGCATTGCCCGGCTGGCACGCGGCCTGAAGCTCGGGGCCAACGCCATGTTGTCGACGCTGTTCGGCGACGTGGTGGCGCCGCGGCCACAGGCGATCTGGCTGGGCAGCCTGATCCGCCTCGCGGCGCCGTTCGGCATCAATGACAGGCTGGTGCGCACGGCCACTTTTCGCCTTGCAGCGGATGACTGGCTGGCCGCGACCCGGATCGGGCGGCGGAGTTACTACGGGCTGTCGGAGGCCGGCCTGCAGCGCATGCTGCACGCCGGCAAGCGCATTTATGCGGGCGAAGCGCCTGCCTGGGACGGCCGCTGGACTATGGTGCTGGTGCGCGGTGACGTACGCGCCACCATCCGGCAGAAGCTGAAGCGCGAATTGCTGTGGGAAGGCTTTGGCGCGATCGCGCCGGGAGTGCTGGCGCATCCCAACGCGGACCTGGCCTCGCTGCGAGAGATCATCCAGGCGGCGCGCGCGCAGGACTATGTGGCGGTGATGGAGGCGAGCAGCCTGGAAGCGTTCTCGATCCGGCCGTTGCAGGCACTGATGCACCAGACCTTCAAGCTGGGCGACGTGGCGCACGCGTGGCAGGCGCTGCTGCGGCGGTTTTCACCGCTGTCGGATGAAGCGGCAGACTTGCCGCCGGTGGATGCCTTCTTTGTCCGGACGCTGCTGGTCCATGAATACCGGCGCGTGCTGCTGCGCGACCCGAACCTGCCGGAGGCGCTGCTGCCGCAGGACTGGCCGGGGCGGACGGCGCGGGGGATGTGCAGCGGGATGTATGGGGCGTTGCTGGAGGCGAGCGAGGAATACCTGCATGAGGTGGTGGAGGTGGCGGAGGGCGGGCTGGCCGATGCGTCAAGCGAACTGCGCAAGCGCTTCAGGCATGCCTGACATCCCGCGAAGCCCACCGCTTTGCTCCCCTCTCCCGCGCGCGGGAGAGGGGCCGGGGTTTGGCAAGCATGATGCCGGTTCACTTCGTGGAAGCTCCTGCCCTCTCCCCCACCCCTCTCCCGCAAGCGGGCGAGGGGAGCCCGTGCGAGCGGCGATGGCGCTATCTGCGACGCCTCGCCTTCAGTACGTCTCCAGATGCAGCCGCCCGTCCCGCTTCAGCCCTTCAGCCAGCGATTCCCAGTTCAATCCCGCCTGCTGCGCGACATCGCGCAAGGCCAGCACCACGCCCTCCTCCATGCTCTTCAGCCCACAGACATAGAAGTACGTATCCGCTGAAGCCAGCAGCGCCGCGAGGTCGGCCGCGCGTTCGCGCATCAGGTCCTGCACATAGCGCTTGGGCTGCCCCGGCGTGCGCGAGAACGCCAGGTTGATGTCGATGAAATCCCTGGGCAGGTTCTGCAGCGGCCCGAAGTAAGGCAGGTCTTCCTTGCTGCGCGCGCCGAAGAACAGCATCAGCTTGCCGCTGTCGAACTTGCCGGCCTTGCGCAGCCGTCGGCGCCATTCGGTCATCGCCCGCATCGGCGCGCTGCCGGTGCCGGTGCAGATCATCACGATGTTCGAGCGCGGGTGGTTGGGCATCAGGAAGCTGGCGCCGAACGGCCCGATCACTTCCACCTTGTCGCCCACCTTCAGGTCGCACATGTAGTTCGAGCCGACGCCGCGCACGGGATTGCCGTCGTGGTCCTGCAGCACGCGCTTGATGGTCAGAGACAGGTTGTTGTAGCCCGGCCGCTCGCCGTTGCGCGCGCTGGCGATGGAGTACTGGCGCGCGTGGTGCGGGCGGCCGCTGGCGTCGGTGCCCGGCGGCACGATGCCGATCGACTGCCCTTCGAGCACCGGGAACGGCGTGGTGCCGAAGTCCAGCACGATGTGATGGGTGTCGTACTCGCGGCCGACTTCGGTCACGCGCACGTTGCCGGTCACCGTGGCGGTGATGGTCTTGCGCGCGGACTTGGCGCCATAGAGGTTGGTGTAGGCATGCGCGGCGGACCAGGGCGGTACGGTGGCGCCGTAGCGCGCGCTGTTGAAGGTCTCTTCGCCGGTGCCGGCGAGCGGCGACGTGGCGGGAATCTCCGGTGCGGCGGTCTGCGTTCCGGCGCCGGGCGCCAGGTCGGCCAGTTGCTCGGGCGAAAGCTCTGCGGGCAGCGTGTCCCAGGTCAGCTGTTCCTCGATGCTATAGGCGCGCAGCTTCGGCACGTCGCGCCAGTTGTCGATCGATCCCGTCGGACACGGGGCAATGCAGGCCATGCACAGGTTGCACTGGTCGGCATCGACCACGTAGTTGCGCGAGTCGTGCGTGATCGCACCCACCGGGCAGGTGGCCTCGCAGGTGTTGCAGCGGATGCAGATCTCGGGATCGATCAGGTGCTGCTTGATGACTTGAATTTCTGCCATGTCCATGGCGGTCTCCACAAATCAGAGGACTTCACGGGCACTGCGCTTGAGCTTGCCGAGGCCCGTCGCGGACGCTCCCCTCTCCCGCGCAGTGGGAGAGGGGTGGGGGAGAGGGCCGGAGTTTCCACGAAGTGCAACTCGTCGGCATGCCACCGCCTGCCCTCTCCCCCGGCCCCTCTCCCGCGAGCGGGAGAGGGGAGCAAACCCCCAGGGGATCAATATGCCGTAGCTCAGTTAAACCGCACGTACTCGAAATCCACCGGCTGGCGATTGATGCCCATCACCGGCGGCGCGATCCAGTTGGCGAACTTGCCGGGCTCGACCACGCGGCCCATCAGGCTGGCGACGAAGGCGCGGTCGCCTTCGGTGGGCAGCCACTGGTCGCGGAAATCGCGCCATTCGGCGTCGGAGATCACGCGGCCGTCGGGCGATACCTTGACGCCGGCCAGCGCGCCGATATTGCGGTGGAACGCCTTGTGCGGCACCTTCAGGCGGAACGGGATGCCAGCCTTGTCGATGACCTTGTTCCAGCGCTCGATGCCGGCCATGCTGTCCTTGATGTAGTCGTCGCGCAGCACCTCGTTCAGGGCATTGAGCATGGGCACCTCGCGCTCGACCAGCGCGCCGCCCACCACGTTGAGCACCTTGTAGCTCTGGCCGCGCAGCTGGTGGTCGTCGGCGCGCTTGCCTTCCACGAAGC
>JABFVP010000022.1 GCA_013362725.1 Cupriavidus sp. | reverse complement strand
GTTCAGCACGGACAGCTCGGACGCGAGCCGGCGTTCTCAAAAATGACAGGGGGAATCCGGGTTATGAAAACAAGACTTTTACTCGCGGCAATCGCCGCTGCGACGCTGAGCGCGTGCGGTGGCGGTTCCGATTCGACGGCGCCGTCAGCCACTCCCGACACGCCGGCCACGCCGACCACCAAGGTTTCCGGTACCGCCGCCGTGGGCGCGGCACTGCCGAATGCCACGGTGCAGGCCAAATGCGCATCCGGCAGTGGTACGGCTACCACGGCGGCCGATGGCACGTTCGAAATCAGCATTCCGGACGCCAAGCGGCCGTGTGTACTGAGCGTCACAACGCCGGACGGCGCTACGCTCCATTCGGTTGTGGAGGAGGGCTCCGGCATGAACGCCGTTGCCAACATCACGCCGCTGACCGAGCTGATCACGGCGTCGCTGGCTGGCGGCAATACCAAGGCCTTCTTCGACAGTTTCGATGCCGCTGCGCAATCGAAACTGAACGCCGATGGCCTCAGCGGCGCGATCGAAGCGGTCAAGCTGATCCTGAGCGGCACGATCGATCTGGCCGGCATGGACCCGCTCAAGGACACGCTCGTTGCCGCGCATGGCGATAAGCCGGGCAACGCGCTGGACCAGCGGCTCGATACCCTCGGCACCGCGCTCGCCTCGTCGAAGACATCGATTTCGGACCTGTCCGACGCCGTGGCCAGCAACAAGGGTTCGACGGACGGCATCAAGACGCTTCTGAATCCTGCATCGGCCACCTGCGCGACGTACCGCAGCGGCAAGTACCAGAAGGTGGACCTGACGGCGAACACGATCCAGCGGTTCACCGTGGACGCAGTCGCGCTCACTCGCACCAATGACGCCACGAGCGCATCGGAACAGTTCGAGGCGAATGCCAGCGAAGCCTGCCGCTTTGGCAATACCGACGCCAGGCTGCTGGTTTCCAAATCCGGCATCGGGCTGGAGCGCCGCGCCGGCGCGCCGAGCCTGCTGATTCCGGAGCAGACCATTCCGCTGTCCGAACTGGCGGGCGACTGGGTCGCGATGAGCTTTGAGCGCGACACCAATCCTGGCCCCTACGGCTCGGGCCTGATCCAGTTCAGTGTGGATGGTGCGGGCAAGTTCACCAAAGCTGTCGATTGCGGCAAGAGCGGCTGCGGCCAGCCTTGGCCTGCCAGTGACCTGCCGACGTTCTCGGCCAAGGACGACGGTGGTTTTGATCTCACCGACACCAGCGGTACTGCTCGCGCATTCGGCTTCAAGGGCGTGGATGGGCAACTCGCCCTCGTGATCGTCCATGCGAACGGCTTCATGGTCGCAAGGCATCCGGTCGCACGCGTATTGCCTGCATTGGGCTTCACCAACGCCTACTGGGATGCCGTCGTGAACGCTGCTGGTGGCACCGATATCACCACGTTCTCGAACACGGTGACTGCCGTCGATACGACGGCCCACACCTACACCCGCCAGCGCAACGACGGCCGCATCGACACCTGGTATGACAACGTGCCGTTCGCGGGCCTTCGTTACCGGCCTGCAGTGGCACCGGTCAATGGCATTCCAGGCGCCGCCGAGGCCATCAGCATGAGCCTGTCCAACACAGGCCTTAGCATTGCGATCAATGCCAGCTCGGCCAACTCGTTCTACTCGATTTCGATCGAACGTCCGTAAGCCGATCTGACTGATGTGACCCAGGCCCCGGGCGACTTCCATCGTCCGGGGCCTTTCCTATTGTTCGGCCACTGTTCGGGTCCGCAGTCGGGGGAGGGGTTGCCGGCGCATGGCAGAGGAGCGGCAGCACGTGTCAGCGGCCGTCGCTGGTATAACCGTGGCTGCGCGGGCCCAGCCAGCGCCATAGCCGCTGTCGCCATGCGTCGCCAGCCGGGTCCGGCGCGGCCTTGCAGCGGGTGACATGCAGGGAGGCGGCGGTGATCGCATACAGCTCGACATGGCCCTCGGACGAGGTAAAGCACTCGCTTGCCGTCAGCGCCGTATCCTTGGGATCGCCATCGCGGATCAGCCACAGCTCCCCGGCGGTGCAGCGCACCGCCACCCGCTCGCCAGGTCCGGCGCCCAGCCGCAGCGAACTGCGGGCGGGTAGGGTGGCGGTCATATCGTTGCTTACCAGGTACATGATGGTCTCCTGGTTCAGGCCACGTCCAGGCCGAGTGGGACGGGCATCTGGCGCGGCCCGGATGGCGGCTGGATGAATTCGGCGATGCGCCGGATCACGGCGGGATCGCGCAGGATGCGCCGGTGGCCGAGGCCGGTGGTGGTCTCCAGCCGCGCGCCAGGCCAGGCGCCGGCGATGGCCGCGCCGTCTTCCCAGCGCACTTCCTTGTCGTCGCGGTCATGGATCACCAGCGTCGGCGGCACCGGGCGGTCGCGGCCCAGGTCCGGCACGTTGAAGGCCGACCATGGCATGCCCAGCCAGCGTTCGCTGTGGCGCTGCATGCGGGCCAGCACCGCCGGCGCCACGCCAAGTTGCCACGCCAGCGCGGCGCATGCCGCGCGCATGTCGGCGGGCGCGCCGAGCAGCACTGCGGCGCGTGCCGGCAGGCCTTCGCGCAGCGCCAGCGCGGCCGCCGCGCCGCCGAGGGAATGCGCCACTACGGCGTGGACGGGGCCGGCATGCCAAGCTGCCGCCAGCAAGGAGCGCGACATCTCAAGCACCGAAGTCTGTGCGGCGCCGCGTACGCCGGCATCCGAGGCGCCATGCGACAGCGCATCGAAGGCGACGACCCGCATGCCCGCCGCCAGGAGGCCGTCGATCACCGCATGCCACTGGCCCGCATGGCCGCCCCACCCATGGGCCAGCAGCGCCACCGGCCCGGCGCTGCCCCAGCGGTAGACCCGCACCCGCCGGCTCGGTCCATGGCCGGTCACCAGGGCCCAGTCCGCACGCGCACTGTCCAGCGCATGCCGGGCGGCGGAGGTGGCGACGCCCCGCGGCGGGCAGAACCAGATGCGCTCGAGCCGGCGCGCCGT
This sequence comes from Cupriavidus sp., assembly GCA_013362725.1. Lineage (GTDB taxonomy): Bacteria > Pseudomonadota > Gammaproteobacteria > Burkholderiales > Burkholderiaceae > Cupriavidus. Next base: position 5,746 of record JABFVP010000022.1, on the reverse strand, counting down.
CGTTGAGGGCATTAGCACGCTGGCGGCTTGCCAGCGCAAGCGCTGCAAGCCCATCAGGGCACGCTGCAAGGTGCTGTCGCGGCTGCCGGCGGCCGACGCATCGGAGGCGCGCGAGGCTGTAGCCGCTACGGCGGGGGAAGGGGAAACCGGGGAAGGAGAAGAGACTGCTTGCGTCACGACCTGCACCTCCAATGGATTCTGGATTGCGCGGCGTCATCGATCCTGCCTGGCCGGAGGCGTCTCGCGCTTTTTAAAAGACCGACCAGTCGTGCTTTTCTTGATGCAAAAAAAGCCCGCCGGAGCGGTTTGCTGCCCGCCGGCGAGATAGCGCCGGCGCCGATGTCAGGTTCTCGCGGGTTGGGGCGCGCCTGCCGCGGCACGCGCGATCAGGGCCGCAAAGGCGTGCCGCGCCATCGCCTCCGCATCCTGCCGCCCCAGCAGCTTGAACGACTGCTGGAAGGCCATGCCGATGCCGGACAGCTCGAAGGCGAACTGGCGCGGGTCGACGTGCGGCCCGAACTGGCCCTCGTCGATAGCGTCCCCCACCACCCGCGCGATAGTGCTGTGCCAGTCCTTCAGCGACTGCACCACCAGATCGCGGATAGAGCCAGGGCGGTCGCGATACTCCTGCCCCAGCGCGGTAAACAGGCACCGTCCCTGCGTCACCGTGCCGCCCAGCCATTCCAGGTAGCCCTCGAACAACGCCTGCAGCCGCGGCATGCCACGCGGCTGGCGCATTGCCGGCCGGATCACGATGTCGCCGAAGCGCTCCACCGCCAGGTCCAGCACCGCCTGCTGCAGCATCTCCTTGGACTTGAAGTGCGCATACAGGCCGCTCTTGGACATATTGGTGTCGGCCGCCAGCGTCGCCAGCGACAATTGCTCGAAGCCGACCTTGGCGGCGGCGTCCAGCGCCTGCTCGATGATGGCTTTGCGGGTGAGGTGTCCTTTCTGCATGCAGTGAAGAATAGCACGACCGGTCGGTTTGTCAACGAAACCGGATGCATGGTAGTTGCCCCGACTTGCGTTGTTGTGCCGGGGAAGCCATAACGTCATACAGCTATGCATGTGACGTCAACGCAAATTCCGAGGGCCCGTTAGTGTCAAGGCGGCATGAAGGCGTTGTGCTCTGTCCGACGCTTCGATTGGCGAGTGGCGGCAGATGCCGGCGCAAGATGACGGGCCAGCAAGAAATCTGCACAAAGTGTTTCGGCGGTTACATACGGAACGCTTTGCGTGCTCTATACTCGAATGCACGTCCGCGCACTTTTTTTCACTGGTGACTGGAGACCGACATGAACAGTACAGCCGTGCCGAGAGGCGCTAGCGAACCGTTCCGGCAACTGCGGGCGCTGCGCCGCGCGCGCAAGCTCAAGCAGGAGGACGTCGCCCGCAAGGCGGGCATTTCCCGGGAGGCTTACCTCCGGGCAGAATCAGGCCAGGCCGACCCCCGCATGTCGACCTTCCTGGCGGCTTGCGAGGCGCTGGGTCTGGAAGTGGTGCTGGCGCCGCAGCACCTTGCCGCCGATGTCAACGCTTTCATTGCCAGCCGCAATGGCGGCGTGACCGCTGCCTCGATGGCCGGCCAGCCCGCTGGCAGCGCGCCGGCACCGGCCGCGACACCGGCCTCCGGGGGCGGTTTCGGCCCCGGCACCGGCGAGGGCCACAAACCGGTCTGATTCGCCATCTGCCTGGCCGCTCGCAGGCTTGTGCGAGCCGGTCCGGCGGCGGGCCTCCAGGCCACCCTCCGCAAGCGGCGCGTGCCCCTCTGGCGCGCGCCGAGCCGCTTTTGGCCCGAGAGCCGTTTCTGGCACCGGGCAGCCATGACGCCGCAGGCCTGACTGCCTGAGCCGGCGCTTTCAAGCCTTCCGGTGTTCCCGCCGCTCCGGCTCCCGCCGGCGGCATCCCTCCCAATTTCCCGGTTCGCCACCTGCAACTGCAAGAGCGCCGTGTGCTGCCCGCGCACAGCGCCGCAGTTTGACACGTCCGGCTGCGATGATTACGATATGGTAAATTCATTCCACAATACGTAATTCGAGCGCCGTGCGGCCAGCGCTGCGCTGATGGACCTACCCGGAGACACAAACAACGCCATGGACCTCACGCATACCCAGCTTGCCGAGTACGGCTATATGTCCGGCTTCGCCAACGAATTCGCCACCGAGGCACTGCCGGGCGCGCTGCCGGTGGGCCAGAACTCGCCTCAGCGCGCGCCCTATGGCCTGTATGCGGAGCAATTGTCGGGCACGGCGTTCACGGCGCCGCGCGCGCACAACCGCCGTTCGTGGCTGTACCGCATCCGCCCGGCGGCAATGCACAAGCCGTTCACGCTGATCGAACAATCGCGTTTCCTGAGCCGCTTCGACCAGGTGCCGCCGTCGCCGAACCAGATGCGCTGGAGCCCGCCGGCGATGCCGTCGGTGCCGACCGACTTTGTCGATGGCATCGTCACCATGGCCGGCAATGGCGGCCCGGAGGCGATGACCGGCTGCGGCATCCACCTGTACCTGGCAAACCGCTCGATGCAGGACCGCTTCTTCTACAACGCCGACGGCGAGATGCTGATCGTGCCGCAGCAGGGCCGGCTGCTGATGGTGACCGAACTCGGCCGCCTGGAAGTCGAGCCGCACGAGATCGTGGTGATCCCGCGCGGCGTGCGCTTCCGCGTGGAGCTGCCCGATGGCGAGGCGCGCGGCTATATCTGCGAGAACTACGGCGCGCTGTTCCGGCTGCCCGACCTGGGCGTGATCGGCTCGAACGGCCTGGCCAATCCGCGCGACTTTCTCTCGCCGGTGGCCAGCTACGAAGACCGCGAAGGCGCGTTCGAACTGGTGGCCAAGTTCCAGGGCAACCTGTGGCGCGCCGACATCGGCCACTCGCCGCTCGACGTGGTGGCCTGGCATGGCAACTACGCGCCGTACAAGTACGACCTGCGCCGCTTCAACACCATCGGCTCGATCAGCTACGACCATCCGGACCCGTCGATTTTCCTGGTGCTGCAGTCGCCGTCGGATACCCCGGGCGTCGACACCATCGACTTCGTCATCTTCGGGCCGCGCTGGCTGGCCATGCAGGACTCGTTCCGCCCGCCCTGGTTCCACCGCAATATCGCCAGCGAGTTCATGGGCCTGATCTCGGGCGTCTATGACGCCAAGGCCGAAGGCTTCGCGCCCGGCGGTGCCAGCCTGCATAACTGCATGAGCGGCCACGGCCCGGATGCGGAGACCTTCGAGAAGGCCAGCGTCGCCGACACCTCGACGCCGCACCACATCGAAAACACCATGGCCTTCATGTTCGAAACGCCGGGCGTGATCCGCCCGACGCCGTATGCGGCGCAGTCGGCGTCGCTGCAGCAGGAGTACTACACCTGCTGGCAGGGGCTGAAGAAGCATTTCAACCCGAACACCCGCTAAATCCCGGAGCACCCGATGACCGCCCCCCAAACCAGCTGGATCGACAGCGCCAACGACGGCAACACCCATTTTTCGCTGCAAAACCTGCCCTACGGCGTGTTTTCCACCCAAGGCCAGGCGCCGCGAGTCGGCGTTGCCATCGGTGACCAGGTCGTGGACCTCGCCGCGCTGGACCAGGCCGGCCTGCTGCCTGAAGCGGCCCGGGGCACCTTTGCCGCGGCCAGCCTGAACCGCTTCATCGCACTGGGCCAGCCGGTCTGGAGCGAAACGCGCCGGCGCCTGACGGCGCTGCTGTCCGGCGCGGACGCCGCGTTGCGCGACAACGCCGCCTTGCGCGACCGGGCGCTGGTGCCGATGTCGGCCGCGACGCTGCACCTGCCGGTCGAGATCCCGGGCTACACGGATTTCTATTCGTCGAAGGAGCACGCCACCAACGTCGGCCGCATGTTCCGCGATCCGGACAATGCGCTGCTGCCGAACTGGCTGGAAATCCCGATCGGCTACAACGGCCGCGCCAGCTCGGTGGTGGTGAGCGGCACGCCGCTGCATCGCCCCAACGGCCAGATCAAGCTGCCGAACGAGGCGCGCCCGGTCTTCAGCGCCTGCCGCAAGCTGGATTTCGAACTGGAGATGGGCTTTATCGTCGGCAAGCCTTCGGTCCTGGGCGAGCCCGTCAGCACCGCCGACGCGCCGGCGCATATGTTCGGCATGGTGCTGCTCAACGACTGGAGCGCGCGCGATATCCAGCAATGGGAATACGTGCCGCTGGGGCCGTTCAACAGCAAGGGCTTCGGTACCTCGATCTCGCCGTGGGTCGTCACCATGGAAGCGCTCGAGCCGTTCCGACGCGACAATCCCGCGCAATCGCCCGAGCCGCTGTCGTACCTGCAGCAGCAGGGCAAGAACGCCTACGACATCGCGCTGGAAGTCGCGCTGCAGCCCGCCGGCGCGGCGGCCCCCAGCACCATCTGCCGCACCAACTTCAAGGCGATGTACTGGACCATGGCGCAGCAGCTGGCGCACCACACCGTGTCGGGTTGCAACGTGCGCGTGGGCGACCTGATGGGCTCGGGCACGATCAGCGGCACCACGCCGGACTCTTACGGCAGTCTGCTCGAGCTGACCCGCAACGGCACCGAGCCTGTGACGCTGGCCGATGGCAGCCAGCGCAGCTTCCTGCAGGACGGCGACGAGGTGATCATGACCGGCTACTGCCAGGGCGACGGCTATCGCGTCGGCTTCGGTACGGTATCCGGCAAGATACTGCCGGCGCGCTGAAGCGAGGCCGCTGGCCGGCAGGCTTCAGCCGGCGTCGGCGCCAAGCGCGGCGGCATCGAGGATGACCGCCGCGCGGCCCGTCAGCAGCGTACGTCCCGCGGCGCTGACGGCAAAGGCGTAGAGCACGGTGGCGCCTTCGCCGCTGATGCGCTCCGCCGAGATGTCAAGCGGCGCCGCGATGTCGTCGAGCCGTTCCACCTGCAGCACCAGCTTGCGCACGTTGGCAAGATAGCCCGTGCGCGGGCGCCGCGGCGCGCCGCCGCCTGGTTCGGCCTCGGCCAGCAGGGCGCCATGCACGGCCATGGCCTGCGCGGCATATTCGATCCCGCACACCGCTGCCAGTCGGTCCTGCGCGCGCAGTGGATTCTGCGTCTGCGTGTGGCTGGTTGCCGTGCAGCGGATCGATGCCGCATCCCACGCCACCACGCCGTCGAGCAGGCACATGCTGCCCTGGTGCGGAATGCGCGCCGCGATCCAGGCGCGGTCCCTGATGGTTTCAGGCATGAGCCTGGCTGCCGAGGCTGGTGACTTCGGCTTCGATCCGCAGCGTGTCCAGATAATCCAGTACCACCGTGCCGGTCTCGCCGCGAGCGATCGCAGCGAGCAGGGGCAGCACGCGCGCGGCCGGGGCAGTCTGGCGCAGCGCTTCCAGCGCGGCGTCCGGCATCACGGTGGCCGGTGCCTGTGTCAGCGCCACCGCGATGCGCGCGAGCGAGCGCGGGCCCGGTTGCGGCGTGAGCAGCAGGGCCACGCCGAACGGATCGGGAATCGGCCGGCAGCTGTGCAGCGGCTCCGGATAGCCGGTGTCATAGGCGATCAGCAGGCAGGGCTCGGCATCGGCGCTGGCCTGCAGCGCGCCTTCCAGCAGCCCCGCGCCAAAGCTGCCGTCCATCGCGCACAGCACGTTGGAGGCGCGCATCGCGCCGGCGGCGATCGACCAGTAGCCGGCGGTCGCGTTGTGCACCGAGTTGTGGAAGCGCGTGGGCGACATCGTCGGCTCGGGCTGCGCCAGCGCTTCGCAGATGGCATGGAAGTTGTGGCCGTCGCTGCTGGAC
>JABFVP010000320.1 GCA_013362725.1 Cupriavidus sp. | reverse complement strand
CAATGCACCCCCGGCCGCCAGCGCGTCCACCAGCGGCAGCGCGGCGGCCGGCCCGTCGGCGCGCGAAACCGCCACGGCGCGATTGAGTTCCACCACCGGCGACGGCTCCACGGCCGCGAGCGCGCCGTACAGCGCGGCGATGCGCTGCCAGTCGGTGTCGCCCGCCTGCAGCGCGCGGGCGTGGCAGGCGGCAATGGCGGCCTGCAACGCGTACGAGCCCATTGCGCCGCCCAGTCCTTCGGCACGCGCCAGTGCGGCCAGTCCGCGGCGGATCAGCAACTGGTCCCAGCGCGAGCGGTCCTGGTCCATCAGCAGCACCGGCGCGCCGTGGCGGTCGGTGCGGGCGGCCGAGCGCGATGCCTGGATCTCCATCAGCGCCGCCAGGCCGTGCACTTCGGGCTCCTGCGGCATCAGCTCGGCCAGCACGCGGCCCAGGCGCAGCGCCTCGGCGCACAGGGCCGGGCGCATCCAGTCGTCGCCCGCGGTGGCCGAGTAGCCTTCGTTGAACACCAGGTAGATCACTTCCAGCACGGAGGCCAGGCGCGGCGCCAGCTCGTCGCCACGCGGCACCTCGAAGGGCACCCCGGCATCGCGCAGGCTGCGCTTGGCGCGCACGATGCGCTGCGCGATGGTCGGCTCGGGCAGCAGGAAGGCGCGGGCGATCTCGTCGGTCGTCAGGCCGCCCAGCACCCGCAGCGCCATGGCCAGCCGCGCCTCGCGCGTGAGCACCGGGTGGCAGGCGGTGAAGATCAGGCGCAGCAGGTCGTCGTCGATGTCCTCGTCGGCGGCCTCGTCCGGCGCCGGCGCCACGGCTTCGCCGCCCAGCGCCTCGATGGTGTGGGCGATCTCCTCGTGCTTGCGCTCCATCATCTGGCTGCGGCGCAGCCAGTCGAGCGCGCGGTTCTTGGCCGCGGCCGTGAGCCAGGCGGCCGGGTTGTCGGGAAGGCCGTCCCGCGGCCATTGCTGCAAAGCCGACACGAGGGCGTCCTGCGCCAGCTCTTCGGCCACGCCCACGTCGCGCACCATGCGCGCCACCACGGCGACGATGCGCGCGGACTCGATGGGCCACACGCCGGCGATGGCGCGCCGTGCGGCCTCGTCGCCGTTGCTGCCGGCCGCGGCGTTCGTCATTGCACCGGGCCCGCTCCGCAAACGGTCATGCCGCGCGGCCGACCACGGCAACGGCGAACACCGCCACGCCCAGCCACAGGTTGATGAATACCAGCTGCCGGATGCGGTTCAGTGCGGCGGCGGCAGCCTTCCAGTCGCCCGCTGTCACTTTCTCGGCCATCTGTGGGTGGTGGCGTTGCCGGATCGCGGCGAAGATCACCATCATCGCCACGCCGATGCCCAGCATGGCATGCACGTGCCAGCGCACCGCGCCCATGCCGCCGGCCAGCTGCACCATCGCGAAGCCGGTGGCCAGCAGCAGCACGATGGCCGCCGTCACCCAGCGAAAGAAGCGGCCTAGCGCACCGCACAGCATGCGAAGGCGCTGGGGCGGCTCGAGCGTGTCCACGGCGGCGGGCCGCACCGCGAAGTGGAAAGTGGCCATGCCGCCCACCCACAGCGCGGCGGCCAGGAGGTGAAGGCAAAGGAGCAGGGGTGTGGCGAGCAGCGGCATGTCGGCAAGGAAGAGGCGGGGGCCTGGATCATCCGTCGCATTCGATCCATGTCAAGTAAGCTTGGTCTGCCCCCGACCTGTCTGAACAACCAACCAGGAGACACGCATGCTGCATCCCCAGGCCCGCGCTTTCATCGACCTGTTGGCCGCGCGGGGTGTTCCGCCGACCCATACGCTGGCACCTGAAGAAGCGCGGCGCGTGTACCGCGAGCGGCGCAGCTTCACCCAGCCCGAGCCGCCGCCGGTGGCGCGCATCGAGTCGCTCTCGGCCGACGGTCCGGCCGGCGCCATTGCGCTGCGCCTGTATTCGCCCGTGGCGCGGGAAAAGCAACGAGGCCTGCTGCCCGTGCTGGTGTACTACCACGGCGGCGGCTGGGTCATCGGCGACCTGGACACGCACGACACCCTGTGCCGCCAGCTGGCCGACGACTCGGGCTGCGCGGTGGTGGCGGTCGACTACCGCATGGGGCCGGAGCATCCGTTCCCCGCCGCGGTGGACGACTGCGTGGCGGC
>JABFVP010000510.1 GCA_013362725.1 Cupriavidus sp. | reverse complement strand
TCAGGATGTACGTGCCGCCGCGGTCGCCGGCCGCCAGCAAGGGCAGCAGGTGGCGCGCCGCGGCCAGGTGCGGCAGCAGGTCTTCGTCGAGGCGACGGCGCAGGAATGCCGCCGGGTGGTCGAGCAGGCGGCCACGCTCGGCGCTGCCGCACACGGCCGCGACCACGCCGCCAACCGGGCGACCCAGCTTGCGCAGCGCGCGCGTCAGGCGCTCGCCCTCGCAATCGTTGGCGACCGAGCCGGGGACGATGCTCAGGTCGGCGTCCGGGTACTTCGTCTTCAAGGCCTGCAGACCGGCCTTGTCGCGGGCGACGGCGATCACGCCGCGACCGCCGGCCAGGGCCGCCTCGACCACGCCGCGACCCACCGCGCCGGTGGCGCCGAGGATCACGACCGGGGGTCGGGCCGAGACGGCCTTGCCCGTGGAGCGCTGGCCGCTGGGGGTCACGGCTGACGGCTCCACTGTCCCGCTGCCGGGATTTTCTCTCCCGCCACCGGGACGGTCTCGAGGCGAGTGGCGTGACGCAGCAGCGCGCTCACCACCGGCAGCACCACCATCGCGCCCGGCAGGGCCAGGACGAAGGCCAGCACCCAGGCCAGCATCCAGAACTCGCCGGAGCCGGCGGCCAGACCCTGCCGTATGGCGATCGCCGCAATGCCGGTCAGGGCGGTCAGCCCGATCAGCATCAGGGGGAGGAAGGCGTACCGGGCTTGGCGGGGGGTCAGCATGGCGGCGGGACCGGGGGAGGGTGCGGCAAAGACTAGACCCCCGATCGGCACTTGATTAGCCGCCAATTGAGGGAATAATTGTCCCGAGCCCGGTCCAATCAGCCGGGACCAGTGTTTCGAACCGTCCCCCAGCTCGCCCGGTGCCCCACCACGGCACCCCGCCCGCCCCGGTTTCCCCCACCGAACCGGAGGGGCTCGCCGCACGCAGTCCGGCCTCACGCGACGTGTCCGTCCGCAATGCCCCGCCAGGAGCCCTTGTATGGCCCGCGATCTCAACGACACCCTGATCTTCGTCAAGGTGGTCGAGCACGGCAGTTTCATTTCCGCAGCGCGCGCGTTGCAGCTGCCCAAGACCACCGTCAGCCGCAAAGTGCAGGAACTGGAAACGCGCCTGGGCGCGCAGCTGCTGCATCGCACGACGCGCAAGCTCGGCCTGACCGAAGCCGGCAACATTTATTTCGAACATTGCCAACGCATCTCGCGCGAACTCGACGAAGCCGAAAGCGCCGTCGGCCAGTTGCAGGGCGGCCCGCGCGGCTGGCTGCGCTTCACCGCGCCGTATTCGGTCGGCATCACCTGGATCGCGCCGCTGCTGGGCGAGTTCCACGCACGCCACCCGGAAGTGCGCGTGGAGATGGTGCTGACCAACGAACCGCTGGACATCATCGACAAGGAAATCGACGTCGCCCTGCGCGTGGGCAACCTGCCCGACTCCAACCTGGTCGCGCGCCGGCTGGCGACGTTCCGCACGCAGGTCTACGCCAGCCCCAACTACGTGCAGCGCCACGGCGAACCGCTGCACCCGGACGACCTGCAGCACCACCGCACGGTGGCGATGCCGAAAGCGCGTCGCAACGGCGGCCAGTATTACTGGACGCTCAGCGACGGCACGCGCACGATCGACTGCCGCATCGACCCGGTGCTGGTCGCCAACGACCCCGCACCGCTCAGCGGCGCGCTGCTGTGCGGCGAAGGCCTGATGCTGGCCAGCGACGTCACCGTCAAGGCGTATGCCGAACAGGGTTACGTGCAGCGCGTGCTGGCCGGCTGGGTCGGCCCGGAGTACGAATTCAACGCCGTGTTCCCACGCGGTCGCGTGCAGTCGCCGAAGGTGCGCGCGTTCGTCGATTTCCTGGTCGAGCGATTGAACTTCGACGCCGACTACATGCAGGTGCTGTGCCCGAACGTGCGGGCACGCCACAAGGCGGCCGAACAGGCGTCGGCGGCGGCGATCAACGCCGAACTGGCGAAGGTGGCCGGCAAGGTCGGGGGCAAGCGCAAGCCGAAAGAGCGGGCGCTGGAGTCGCTGGCGGCGGATGAGGAAGAGTGAGCTTCGAGCCCCTCTCCCTGCGGGGTGAGTCGGCGCTGCTTGCGAACCACTGGTTCGCGCGCCGGCGAACGCCCAAACGCTATGCGTTTGGGCC
>JABFVP010000361.1 GCA_013362725.1 Cupriavidus sp. | reverse complement strand
GGCAGCCCGGTGGTGACGCAATGGGTGCACGCGACCCTGGGCCCGGCCGGCAACTGGGCACTGCCCACGCCGGCCGACGCCAAGCGCATCAAGGCGATCCGGCTGGCGGTGGTGGTGCGCAGCCCGCTGCGCGAGCGGGTCGATCCGGCCACCGGCACCTGCAGCACCACCACGCAGGCGCCGACCACCTGGCCCGACGGCCCGGCGATCGACCTGAGCGCCGACCCCGACTGGCGCTGCTACCGCTACCGCAGCTTCGAGACGGTGGTGCCGCTGCGCAACGTGCTGTGGGCCAACCTGTCATGAGCCACGCACGCGCCCGCGCCGCCCAGGGCGGCTTCATCGTCTACATCGCGCTGATCGCGCTCTTGATCCTGTCGCTGGCGGCGCTGGCCTTGCTGCGCACCTCGGACACGGCCGGCGTGATCGCCGGCAACCTGGCGTTCAAGCAGGCGGCCACCGGCGCGGCCGACACCGGCGCCGAGCGCGCCTTCAACGAGTTGCCGGCGCTCGCCTCGGCGGACGTGGACGTGCCGGGCAAGTACTACCGCCTGATGCAGGCGGTGGACGCGGATGGCGTGCCCAGCACCGTCGACTGGTCCGGCGTGCCCTGCTGGGGCACGGCCGCCGGCGCATCGCCCATCTCGTGCAGCGACAACGCGAGCTACCGGGTGCAGTACGTCATCGACCGCCTGTGCACCACTGCGCCCACGCCGGGCGAGGCGGCCTCGACGCTGGCGGCCAAGTGCGTCTCGGGCGCGCCCTTCGCCAGCGCCGGCGGGGCGGGCGCTGACAACAGCAGCCATGCGCAGACCACGCATGTGTTCGGCGGCGCGGGTGGCGTGTCGCCGCTGCGGCCCACCATCCACTACCGCGTGACGGTGCGCGTGCAGGGGCCGCGCAACACCGCGAGCACCGTGCAGACGGTGGTGGAGCTGCCGTTCGGCTGATGCCCGGCCCGGAGTGCCCTCATGCTGCGCCCTTCCCCTCCCGCCTCCTTTGCACGCCGGCCCGGCCAGCGGATCGCCGTCCTTTTCGTCGCGGGCGCGGTGCTGCTCGAGCCGATGGGCGCGCAGGCGGCATCGACGGACCTGGCGGACGTGCCGCTGGCGGTGCAGACCGGCGTCAAGCCCAACGTGCTCTTCACGCTGGACAACTCGGGCAGCATGGGCTGGGGCTCGGTCACCGGCACCGATGCGCACGGCGAATACACCTCGCCCTACGACGACGCGGTGCGCGCCGGCCAGACGCCGGGCATGCTCGCCACCACCGGTGCCAAGAACCGGCGCGCCTACTATTCGCCGAGCTACAACCGCCAGTACTACGACCCGGCCATCACCTATTTGCCGCCGGTGGCCTTCGACGGCAGCGCGCCGGGCTTCCTGGCCAGCATGGGCAGCAGCGAGCCGACGGCGGCCCCGGTCGACGCCTACCTGGACCCGCGGCTCCTGGACCTGAGCGAGCGCTGCTGGAGCAGCACCACACCGCCGGACCTGCCGCGCTTCAATGCCGGCGACTTCAGCCAGAACGGCAACTGCGCCAACGTATCCAGCGCCACGCGCAACATCGAGTACCAGCGCTACGCCTTCTACTACCGCTGGCGCGGCACCGGCACCGAGGACGGAAGCCCGGGGCAGGACTCGGACAGCAACTACGACCGCATCGAGATCCGCAGCAGCACCGGCAGCTACCCCAAGGCCGCGACGCGCACCGACTGCGGCCCGACGAGCTGCAGCTACGCGCAGGAGATCCGCAACTTCGCCAACTGGTTCAGCTACTACCGCACCCGCATGCAGAGCGCCAAGACGGCGCTGGGCCTGGCTTTCTCGGTGCTGGACGCGAAGTCGCGCGTGGGCTTCTCCACCATCAACGACAACCTGGGGCGCGACAACGACAGCGGCGCCAACTTCGTGCCCCTGGCCGACTTCGACAGCGCCCAGAAGCAGCGCTGGTACGGGCAGCTCTACGGCGTCGGCGCGCGAGGCGGCACGCCGCTGGTGCCGGCGCTGGACCGCGCGGGCCGCTACTACACCAGCGGCAGCATGCCCGGCGCCCCGGGCGCCGCGGCGCGCATCGACACCGTGCCGCTGGCCTGCACGCCCAACTACACCATCCTGTCGACCGACGGCTACTGGACCTCGCGCGGCAGCGTGT
>JABFVP010000290.1 GCA_013362725.1 Cupriavidus sp. | reverse complement strand
GACGGCGTCGGCGTGAGCCTGCGCCACCGCGGCAGCGGCCTGGGCGGCCGCAAGCAGCGCGTCGGCGCGCGCGCGCACGGCGCCCGTGCCTGCGCTGGAATGCGCCAGTGCCACCCGGCTCACGGGGGTCATGCCGCCTCCTGCTGCTGCCGGATCTGCTCGACCGCGGCGGCCAGGGAATCGATGCTGCGGAACAGCTGGCGCGTCAGCATCTGGTCCGGAATCTCGATGTCGAAAGCATTCTCGAGCGCGAGCATCACGTGCACGGTGGCCAGCGACGACAGGCCGGCGGCATACAGGTCGTCGCTGTCTGCCAGATCGGCGAGCGGCACATCGAGCCGGGCAACTTCGCCCAGGATGCTGCGGATGGTTGCTTTCATGGAACACCTCCGGTTTTTATGCGTGCGGCCTATTGCACGCTTAACAGGCTGCGGCTTCGGTACGTTTGCGCACCAATCCGTGCGCCCCCGGGTACCGCCGCAGCTGCGCCTCAATACGCAGTGGCGCCGGTCCAGCCATGCAGCGCGGTGCGCAGGATGATCTGCAGGTCGAGCTGGAACGACCAGTGCTGGATGTAGTAGATGTCGAACTCGATACGCCGGCGCATCTTCTCGACGGTATCGGTCTGGCCGCGCAGGCCGTTGATCTGGGCCCAGCCGGTGATGCCCGGCTTGACCCGGTGCCGCAGCATGTAGCGGTCGATCAGCTCCTTGTAGAGCTCGTTGTGCTCCATCGCATGGGGGCGCGGGCCCACCACCGACATCTCGCCGCGCAGCACATTGAAGAACTGCGGCAGCTCGTCCAGGCTGGTGCGGCGCAGGAAGGCGCCGACCCGCGTCACGCGCGCATCGCCGCGTACCGCCTGCGTCACGCCCACGTCGGCGTGCTGGCGCATGGTGCGGAACTTGAAGACATCGAACGGGCGCCCGTCCATGCCCAGGCGCCGCTGACGGAACAGCACCGGGCCGGGCGACGACAGCTTCACCAGCACCGCCACCACCAGCAGCAGCGGCGCCAGCCCGACCAGCGCGGCCAGCGCGAAGGCGCGGTCGAAGCTGGCCTTGAGCAGGCCGGTGATGCCCGACACCGGCGGGCTGTTCAGGTCGATCACGGGCAGTCCGAGGAACTCGCTGAAGCGGTGGCCGAGCAGTTCCACCGACATCACGTCGGGGATCCAGCGGATGTCGATCAGCTCGTTGCGGAACTGCCGCACCACGTCGTACAGGTCGCGGCACGCCACCATCGGCAGCGTCAGCCAGATCTCCCTGACCGCCTGGCTGCGCACGAAGAGGTTGACCTCTGCCATGGTGCGCAGCGAGACCACGCCGTCGGGCACCACGATCGGCTCCTCATGGTAGATGCCGACCACGCGGTAGCCCGCGGCGCGGATCTGGTCCACGCGCAGGTACATCTCGCGCCCCAACGGCCCGTAGCCGAAGATCACCACGCGCTTGGCGTTGATGCCCTGCTCGCGCACGTTGCCCAGCATGCGGAACATGACGGCGCGCACCCCCGCCAGCGCCAGCAGGCTGGAAGCGAACCAGCTTAGTGACCAGACCCGCGACACCGCGGCGATCTGGTGCATCAGGAACGCCGTCATCAGCCCGACGGTGAATACCGTGGCCCACGCGGCCAGCAGGCGCAGCACCAGCGCCGCACGGCTGCGGCCGCGCCACGATTCATAGATGCCGAAGGCGGGAAACACCGCCAGTACCCCGATCGAACAGAGCGCGGCAAGAAAGCCGTGCACCGGCGCGGCGCCGCGGATGCCCTCCGGAAAGTACAGCGCACCGATGATCACCGCGCAGGCGCCGACCAGCACCGCGTCGGCCAGCCGGTACAACAAGTGCAGCGCCGTGTGGCGCTCTGCCGCAAAGGTCGAACTGGATGCCATGGCTGCCCACCGCGAATGCAATGCTCGATGCAGCGATGGTTGCCGAGCCGCCCGCCTGTGTCTGTTGGCGGGCGCACACAGGCCGTGGCGCCGAAATCGGCGCTGGCCGCGGCGCTCCGCCGGGTTCGGCGCGCAATGCGGCGCGCACCGCGGCGTGCGCCTTGGCGTGCGCGGCCGCACGCCCGTGCATGGCCCACTCGCCGCGCTGGAAGGGGCGGTCGCGGCCGGACAGCAGCATGGCAAGCTGCTGGATCAGCGCG
>JABFVP010000127.1 GCA_013362725.1 Cupriavidus sp. | reverse complement strand
GGATAATACGCGAATTTCCTCGGTCAGCGCCCACAGCACCAGCACCGTGGCCTCGCCCTCGCCGCGCAGCCCTTCGAGCATGCGCACCAGCCGCGGCACGTCGCCCGAGAGCATCGATTCCGACAGCTTGAAGACGTCGTAGCGGGCCACGTTCAGCACCGCGTCGTGGACCTGGTCGAAGCTCAGTTCGCCGGGCGGGTACAGCAGGCCCAGCTTCTGGATTTCCTGGTGCGCCGCCAGCAGGTTGCCCTCGACCTTGTCGGCAATGAACTGCAATGCGCGCCGTCCGGGCTCACCGCCCTGCACGCGCTGCTGCTGCAGCGCCAGCCGCTCGCCGACCCACGCCGGCAAGCGGGTGCGGTCCACGCTGTCGACCTTGATCGACACGCCGGCGCCTTCCAACGCCTGGAACCAGGTCGACTTCGACGCGGCAAAGTCCAGCCGCGGCAGCGTCACCAGCATCACCACGTCGGGCGACGGCTGCGCGGCCACGGCGCGCAGCGCCTCGCCGCCGTCCTTGCCGGGCTTGCCCGAGGGGATGCGCAGCTCGACGATCTTGCGGTCGCCGAACAGCGACATCGACTGCTGCGCCTCGACCAGCCGGCCCCAGTGGAAGCCGCGCTCGGCCACCAGCACCTCGCGCTCGGAGAAGCCGGCTTCGCGCGCCGCCGCGCGCAGGCGGTCGACCGCTTCGAGCACCAGCAGGTGCTCGTCGCCATGCACCACGTAAAGCGGCGCGAGCCCCTTGGCCTTGGCCTGGCGCAGGTGCGCGTCGAGCCCGTCGAGCTTGAGCTGCATGCCGTCAGCCTGCCCGCGCGCTCAGATCGCCTTGACGGCGGCCAGCCGGCGCATCAGCTGCTGCACGATGTCGCGCTGCATGTCGCGGTACAGCTGCTGCTCTTCGTAGTCCTTGGCCAGCGTATTGGCTTCGTTGTAGGTCAGGTCGCGCGTCAGCACCAGTTGCGAAGGCGGGATCAGTTCCTTGCCGGCGGGGTCGCGCAGGCGGAAGGTGAAGCGCTGGGTCAGGCGGTATTCGCGCACCACGCCCTCGGTCGTGATCGACAGGATGGTCTTGGTGCGGGTGTCCTGCAGCACGTCCAGCAGCGCGTCGGCTTCTTTCTGGTCGGCCACCACCTGGGTGTCCGAGCCGCCGCGGATGGCGCGGCGCAGATCCGCGCCCATCAGCGAGTTGGGCGGGATGCCGATATACAGCCGCTTGAAGGCGAAGTCCGAGTTGCCGCGCAGATGGAAGCCGCAGCCGGCCAGCACGCCCGCGGCCGGCACTGCCAGCAGGGCCGCGAGCAGCTTGCGGCGTCCCAGGTTCAGTCGCTTCATGGTTGGCGATTCCTTTGCGCTGTCAAAGCACCACGTTGACCAGGCGGCCAGGCACCACCACGATCTTCTTGGGCGCCTTGCCTTCGGCAAACTTGGCCACGGTGTCGCTGGCGGCGGCAGTGGCCTCGATCGCGGCGCGGTCGGCGTCGGCCGGCACGGTGATGCTGCCGCGCACCTTGCCATTGATCTGCAGCACCAGTTCGATCTCGCTGCGCACCAGCGCGGCTTCATCGACCTGCGGCCACGGGGCGTCGAGCAGGTCGCCGGCCTCGGCGGCATAGCCCAGCTGCTCCCACAGGCCGTGGGTGATGTGCGGCACCACCGGGTACAGCACGCGCAGCAGGATGCCGAAGCACTCGCGGCGCGCCGCCGGCGACGCGGTCTTGGCGTCGTCCAGCGCGTTCAGCATCTTCATGGTGGCGGACACCACGGTGTTGTACTGGATGCGCTGGTAGTCGTAGTTGGCCTGCTTGAGCCCGCCGTGGATCTCGCGGCGCAGCTCGGCATCGTCCGCGCCCGGCGCGCCGGCGGCACCGTCGCGGATGGCGGCGGCATTGGCGTAGCCATAGTTCCACACGCGGCGCAGGAAGCGCGACGCGCCCTCCACGCCCGAACCGCTCCACTCGAGCTGCTGCTCGGGCGGCGCGGCGAACATCACGAACAGGCGCGCGGTGTCGGCGCCGTACTGGTCGATCAGCGCCTGCGGGTCGATGCCGTTGTTCTTGGACTTCGCCATCTTCTCGACCCCGCCGATCACCACCGGCTGGCCGTCGGCGATCAGCGTGGCGCCTACCGGCCGGCCGCGCTCGTCGGTCTGTA
>JABFVP010000443.1 GCA_013362725.1 Cupriavidus sp. | reverse complement strand
AGCTTGAAGAAGCCATCGCCCAGCGGCTTCATGGCGATGCCGGAGTCGGGCCAGACGTGCCCCAGCACGATGCCGACGCAGATGGCGAACAGGACCAGCACGTACAGGATCTTGTAGAAGGGTTTCCTCATGATGTCGTCCTCGGTGTTGACCGTACCCGGGCGGGTCCGCGCGGGCGCGCGCCGTCACGTTTGCGGCGCGTTCAGGGACGGGAATTCGCAACCGCCATGCCAGTCCAACCGGTATTGCTAACTGGTTGATTCGCAAGGAAAGGATGGCGCCCGGCGCGCGCCGGGCCTCCGGGATTCCGGAATCCCGGACGGCGCGGCTCCGGCGATCCGGAATGGCGGGCGGGCGCAGGGTGCCCGAGGCGCCACCTGGCATCGGCGCGGCGTGGACGGCGGTGCGCGCAAAGCTGTCGCAGATCGCGGCCAGGCCCTCGCAACGCCGTATAATTCCGAGCTTCCGTTCAACGCCGTCCGGGCCGTGCCGCCGTCCGGGGCCGTCTTCACACCGTACGCATGCGCAGCTACTACCAGCACCACGTCTTTTTCTGCCTGAACCAGCGCGAGGCCGGCGAGAACTGCTGCGCCAACTACAACGCCAAGGCGATGCAGGAATACGCCAAGAAGCGCTGCAAGGAACTCGGCATCGCCGGCGGCGAAGGCCGCGTGCGCATCAACAAGGCCGGCTGCCTGAACCGCTGTGAACTCGGCCCGGTGCTGGTGGTCTACCCCGAGGCCATCTGGTACACCTATGTCGACGAGCATGACATCGATGAAATCATCGACAGCCACCTGCTCAAGGGCAAGCCGGTCGAGCGGCTGATGGTGGACCGATGATGGTGCACCGCTGAACGAGAACGAAGTCCGCGGCGCTGCCGATGCCGCAGCGCCGATGCCACACCCCGCCGCCCGCACGCCGGACGGTTTTTTCATTTTTTGCCCCGGGATTTCCGGGCCTGAGCCAGCCGGTTCATCGCCATCCTGACCGCCCTATGAACGCGCATACCCAGGTACTTTCCATCGCCGGCCCCGTCGGCGCGATCGACGTGTCGGTGGACCTGCCGCAAGGCGAGCCCCGCGGCCTGGCGCTGGTGGCGCACCCGCATCCGCTGTTCGGCGGCACCAAGGACAACAAGGTCGCGCAGACGCTGGCGCGCGCCTTCGTGCAGCTGGGCTATGCCACCGTGCGCCCCAACTTCCGCGGCGTCGGCGCGACCGCCGGCGAGCATGACAACGGCATCGGCGAACAGGACGACCTGCTCGCCGTGGCGGCGTGGATGCGCGAGCAGACCGCGTGGTCGGCGCAGGCCGCGACGCTGCCGCTGGCACTGGGCGGATTCTCGTTCGGCAGCTTCGTCAGCACCCATGTGGCGCGGCGCCTGGCCGAGGCCGGCACGCCGGTGCAGCGCCTGGTGCTGGTGGGCACGGCCGCCAGCCGCTGGGAAGTCGCGCAGGTGCCGGCCGACACCATCGTGATCCATGGCGAACAGGACGACACCGTGCCGCTGGCCAGCGTGTTCGACTGGGCCCGCCCGCAGGAGCTGCCGGTGATCGTGATCCCCGGCGCCGACCATTTCTTTCACCGCAAGCTGCACCTGATCAAGCAGCTCGTCGTCAATGCGTGGGACCGGTAAGGCCGGCACGCCCGCCATCCCGGAACTTCCCGCGCCACCTTCTTACCGTCGGAAAACAGAAACATGCTGAATCGAGCCACGACACGCCTTTCGTCCGCCTTTGCTCCCGCCGCCATCGCCGCCGCCGTCGTGCTGGCTACCGCGCCCGCCGCCGTGCTGGCGCAGGGCGTGCCGATGCCGCAGGTCGCGGCCAAGTCGTGGATGCTGTATGACGTCACCAGCGGCCAGGCGCTGGCCTCGCAGAACGCCGATGCGCGCATCGAGCCGGCCTCGCTGACCAAGCTGATGACCGCCTACCTGGCGTTCGAGGCACTCAAGGAAAAGCGCCTGACGCTGGACCAGGCGGTGGTGCCGACCAACCTGGTGCTCAAGGTCAAAAGCGATGAGTCGCGCATGTTCATCGAGCCCAACAAGCCGGTCACCGTGCAGGACCTGCTGCTGGGCCTGATCGTGCAGTCGGGCAACGACGCCGCGCTGGCGCTGGCCGAGGCCGTCGGCGGCTCGGAAGAGGGCTTCGTCGCGATGATGAACCGCGAGGCCCAGCGCATGGGCATGAAGAACACCCACTTCACCAATACCGACGGCATCCCCGACCCCAACCACTACACCACCGCGGTCGACCTGGCGACGCTGACCACGCGCCTGATCAAGGACTTCCCCGAGTACTACAGCATGTACTCGCAGAAGGAGTTCACCTATAACAAGATCAGGCAGCCCAACCGCAACCGCCTGCTGTACATCGACTCGACCGTCGACGGCGTCAAGACCGGCCACACCAAGTCCGCCGGCTATTGCCTGATCTCTTCGGCCAAGCGGCCGCTGGCCAACGTGCCGGACGCCTCACGCCGCCTGATCTCGATCGTGATCGGCACCACCACCGAACAGGTGCGCACCCAGGAAAGCCTGAAGATCCTCAACTACGGCTTCCAGTTCTTCGACACGCTGCGCCTGTACGACAAGGGCCAGGTGCTGGCCACGCCGGACATCTACAAGGGCAAGAGCGGCACGGTCAAGATCGGCGTGCAGAACGAGACCTTCGTCACCGTGCCCAAGGGTACCGGCGGGCGCCTGAAGCCGGTGCTGGAGCGCCAGGAACTGCTGATCGCGCCGATCTCGGCGGGCCAGCAGGTGGGCATGGTCAAGCTGATGGACGGCACCAGCAAGGTGGCCGAATTCCCGGTGGTGGCACTGGAAGAGGTGCCCGAGGCCGGCTTCTTCGGCCGGCTGTGGGACACCATCCGCCTGTGGTTCAAGCGCAAGTGACCTGAATGCGCGCGAGCCGGTGCGCCCCGCGGCGCGCCGGCCTGGCGCCGGAGAATCCGAGATGACGACCGACAACCAAGGCAGCGGCAACAAGCCCGGCGCGATCCCGCCGGAGCAGTCGCTGATCGAATACCCGAGCCATTTCCCGATCAAGGTGATGGGCGCGATGCAGGACGGCTTTGCCGAGGCCATCGTCGCGCTGGTGCAAGAGTTCGACCCCGACTTCCACGCCGGCAAGATGGAAATGCG
This sequence comes from Cupriavidus sp., assembly GCA_013362725.1. Lineage (GTDB taxonomy): Bacteria > Pseudomonadota > Gammaproteobacteria > Burkholderiales > Burkholderiaceae > Cupriavidus. The sequence continues at coordinate 5,677 of JABFVP010000443.1, read as the reverse complement.
CCCGTCGAGCAAGGGCAACTACCTGGGCCTGACCGTGACGGTATGGGTCACCAGCCGTGAGCAGCTCGATGACCTGTACCGGGCGCTGACTTCGCATCCGATGGTGAAGGTGGTGCTGTAGCGCGCCGGCGTTTCCTTCCCGCTCTGTTTGCTCCCCTCTCCCGCGCACGGGAGAGGGGCCGGGGGAGAGGGCAGGCGCGCGCATACCGACGCGCTTCACTTCGTCCGAAGCTCCTGCCCTCTCCCCCAACCCCTCTCCCGCAGGCGGGAGAGGGGAGCCTTCCGCAGCCCTGGCAACGTGTCCACTGCGGCATGCCAATTCCCATACCAACATGAACACCATCACCCTGAAACCCGGCAAGGAAAAATCCCTGCTGCGCCGCCACCCGTGGATCTATGCCACCGGCATCGCCACCACCGAAGGCCGCTGCGAGCCGGGCGCCACCGTGATCGTGCGCGCCGCCGACGGCCGCTTCCTGGCCAAGGCCACCTACAGCCCCGAATCGCAGATCCGCGCGCGGGTGTGGACCTTCGACGAGAACGAGCCGGTCGACCATGCGCTGTTCAAGCGCCGCGTGGCCGCGGCCATCGCCTACCGGCGCCAGTGGGTGCGAGACAGCGACGCGGTGCGGCTGATCTTCGGCGAATCGGACCGGCTGCCCGGCCTGATCGTCGACTGCTACGGCAACGGCGCCACGGGCCAACTGGTGTGCCAGTTCAACTCGGCGGGCGTCGAGCACTGGAAGACCGCGATCGTGCAGGCGCTGGTCAAGGAAACCGGCTGCCCCAACGTCTATGAGCGCTCCGACGCCGCGGTGCGCCAGCGCGAGGGGCTGGAGCTGGTGACCGGCGTACTCGCCGGCGGCGAGCCCGACCCGGCGCTGTCGGTGACCGAGCACGGCGTGCGCTATTACGTCGACGTGCGCAACGGCCACAAGACCGGCTTCTATGTCGACCAGCGCGACAACCGCAAGCTGGTCGGCGACCTCGCCGAAGGGCGCGAGGTGCTCAACTGCTTCTGCTATACCGGCGGCTTCTCGCTGGCCGCGCTGCGCGGCGGGGCCAAGGCGGTGACGTCGATCGATTCATCCGGCGAGGCGCTGAAGATCGCCGCGGGCAACGTCGCGCTGAACGGCTTCGATGCGGAGCGCGCGGCCTGGCTCGACGCCGACGTGTTCAAGACGCTGCGCGAATTCCGCGCCGAGGGCCGCCAGTTCGACCTGATCGTGCTGGACCCGCCCAAGTTCGCGCCGTCGGCGCAGCATATCGACCGGGCCGCGCGCGCCTACAAGGAAATCTACCTGGTCGGCACGCAGCTGCTGCGCCCGGGCGGGCTGCTGTTCACGTACTCGTGCTCGGGGGCGATCAGCATGGAGCTGTTCCAGAAGATCGTCGCCGGCGCGGTGACCGATGCGCGGGCGGATGCGCGTATTCTGCGCAGGCTGTCGGCGGGAACCGATCACCCGATGCTCGCGGCGTTCCCGGAAGGGGAGTACCTGAAGGGGCTGCTGATGGAGAAGGTGGCGTAAGGCAAACGCTGACCGGCCGCGCTTGCCTTAACCCGACCGCTGGTTTTCTCCCCTCTCCCGCTTGCGGGAGAGGGGCGGGGGAGAGGGCAGGAGCCCCCACGACGTGAGACGCCTCATGCTTGCCAACGCCGGCCCTCTCCCCCAACCCCTCTCCCGCGCGCGGGAGAGGGGAGCACGCCCGGGGAACGTTGCACCTCACCGCCACATGTTCCGCATCCGACTGGCCAGGTCCACCGGCGCCAGCGCGGGCTTCACCGCGCCTTCCCCCGGCATCGGCGGCGGCGGCCACGAGCGGCTGTAGAAGTTCGGCATCACCTTGTTCGGCAAGAACCGCGTGCGCGACGCATACACATGCCGGTCGCCGAAGCCCACCTGCTGGTGCACATAGAACCGCTGCGGCACGATCACATCGAGGTGGTCCCTGGCCCGCGTCATCGCCACATACAGCAGCCGCCGCTCTTCCTCGATCTCTTCGGTGGTGCCGGTGGCCAGGTCGCTCGGCATGCAGCCATCGACTGCATTCAGCACGTACACCGCCTTCCACTCCTGGCCCTTGGCCGAATGGATGGTCGACAGGATCAGGTAGTCTTCGTCGCGCGAGGGCACGCCGGATTCGTCGCTCGAGGCACTGGGCGGGTCCAGCGTCAGCTCGGTCAGGAAGCGCTCGCGCGCGCCATAGGTGGCGGCGATGCGCTCCAGCTGCTGCAGGTCGGCCTGGCGCGCGGGGGCATCGTCGTGCAGGCGTTCGAGGTGCGGCGTGTACCAGGCCAGCACCTGCTCGAATTCCGATGGCCATGGCGAGGTCGGCGCCATCAGCGCGCGTGCCAGCCCCAGCAGGTCGGTCCACGCAGGCGCCGCGGCCGGCGGCGGCTCGAATTCCTGCAGCGAGAACAGCGGCTCGGTCGCCAGCGCCATGGCATCGAGCACGCGCGCCGCGGTCTTGGGGCCGATGCCCGGCAGCAGCTGCAGCGTGCGGAAGCCCGCCATGCGGTCGCGCGGGTTCTCCAGCCAGCGCACCACCGCCAGCACGTCCTTGACGTGGGTCGATTCCAGGAACTTGAGGCCGCCGAACTTCACGAACGGGATATTGCGCCGCGCCAGTTCGATTTCGACCTGCGCACTGTGGTCGGCGGCGCGGAACAGCACCGCCTGCGCCATCAGCGCCAGCCCGGCCTCGCGCCGCGCCAGCACTTGCTCGACCACGTAGCGGGCCTGGTCGGCCTCGTCATTGACCACGATCACGCCCGGCTTCTCGGCCGACTGGCGCTCCGACCACAGGTCCTTGGTATAGCGCTCGGCGGCGAGCCCGATCACCGCGTTGGCGGCGTGCAGGATCGGCTGGGTCGAGCGGTAGTTCTGCGACAGCGTGACCTGCTGCGCCGCCGGCGTGAACTGCGCGGGGAAATCGAGGATATTGCGCACGGTCGCGCCGCGGAAGGCGTAGATCGACTGGGCATCGTCGCCGACCACGGTCAGGCCGCGCCCGTCGGGCCGCAGCGCCAGCAGGATCGACGCCTGCAGCGCGTTGGTGTCCTGGTATTCGTCGACCAGGATATGGTCGAAGCGCGCGCCCATGTCCTGCGCGATGGTGGGCTCGGCCATGGCCTGGGCCCAGTACAGCAGCAGGTCGTCGTAGTCGAGCACGTGCTGCTTCTGCTTGGCCTCGACATAGCCGGCGAACAGCGTGCGCAGCGCGTCGGCCCACATCGCGTAGCGAGGGAACTGCTGGCGCAGCACGTCTTCCAGCGGCGCCTGGGTGTTGACCACGCGTGAATAGATCGCCAGGCAGGTTTCCTTCTTGGGGAAGCGGCTGGCGGTCTCCGACAGGCCCAGGTCGTGGCGCACCACGTGCATCAGGTCGGCGGCGTCGCCGCGGTCGCTGATGGTGAAGGCCGGTGACAGGCCCAGGGTTTCGGCATATTCGCGCAGCAGCCGGGCGCCGATGGCGTGGAAGGTGCCGGACCACTGCAGCGCGGCGCGCCCGGCGCCGGTGCTGGTGCCGAGCGCCTGGTCGACGATGCGCTCGACGCGCCGGCCCATCTCGGCGGCGGCGCGGCGCGAGAACGTCAGCAGCAGGATGCGGCGCGGATCGGCGCCGCCCAGCACCAGGTGCGCGACCCGGTGCGCCAGCGTATTGGTCTTGCCAGAGCCGGCGCCGGCGATGATCAGCAGCGGCGCCTCGCTGCCGTGCTCGACCGCGGCGCGCTGCTCCGGGTTGAGCCGGGACAGGTAGGCGGGAAGCGCTTCAGCGTCAGATGCGGTGGCTTCGGCGGCTTCGGCGGCGGGGGCAAGGTCCAGGGTCACGGGCAGGGCGATTGAAAGGCTGGGAAAAGGCTGGCGCCAACTGTATATCCATACAGCCCGCCGGCGCAACCCGCCGCGCGCGGGATCACGTCAGGAAAGAAAAAAAGGTGCTCGATGAGCACCTTTTGTCGTGTGTTCGCGCCTGACCGCGGGCGTTATGCGGCTGACTTTGCCAGCGCGCCGTCAAGCAGCTTGTGCAGCGCGTCCCACTCGGGCTCGCCGACATACCGCTTGAGGATGTGGCCTTCCTTGTCGATCACGAAGGTGGTCGGCGTCAACCCCACGTTGCCGAAGGCCTTGGCCGCGCTGCCATCGCTGTCCATCGCCACCTTGAACGGCAGCCCGCGGGTCTTGGCAAAATTCATCACGTACATGGGCGGGTCGTAGTTCATCGCCACCGCGACGAACTCCAGCCCCTTGCCCTTGAACTGCTCGTAGGTCTTGACCATGTCCGGCATCTCCTTGATGCAGGTGGCGCAGCTGGTGGCCCAGAAGTTGACCAGGTAGACCTTGCCCTTGAGGTCGGCGGTGCTGACTTTTTCGCCGGACAGCAGCGTAAAGGTGGCGGCCGGCGCGGTACCGGACGGCGACAGCGCGCGGTAGCCGAACCAGCCCAGCAGCGCCAGCACCACCACGGCGGCGACGATGGGCCAGGGCTTGCGGGAGGGCTTGGAGGCGGGGATAGGGGTCATGGCAATCCGGCTGAAGCCGCTTTATTCGTGCAGGTAGGACCGGACAGGACCGGTCAGCAGTGGGACATTCTAATGCGGCGCGCGTTCACGCGTTGGGCGCCACCGCCTTGTGGTCATCCGCCGCAACCTTTCCGTCACTTGCGCGCGGCGACGGCGGCGCGCGCCTGCGCCAGCGCCTGTTCCAGGTACGCGCCGTAGAAATCGGGCTGCATGCCGCGCAGCGGGCCGGCGGCGGTGCGGCCCTGGCGATCCAGGAACAGCACCGTGGGTGCCACCCTGACTTGCTGCGCGCGGGCCCAGGCGCGCGCGGTGGTCTGGCGGCCGTCGACATCGCGCAATGGCGTGTCGGCGGTCATGTCGAGCTCGCGCACCGCGATCTCGCCGGCAGCCGCTTGCGGGACCAGGTAGTTGCGGCGCACCGCGTCGCAATAGCCGCAGCCCGGCATCGATACCAGCACCACCAGCGGCTCGCCGCGGCGCGCGGCGTCGGCGCCATGGGCGGCCAGGTCAGTAGCCGGCGGCAGGTGCGGCGGGCTGGCGGCGGACACGCCGGCCATGGCGGCCAGCAGTACGCCCGCAGCCAGCCAGTGCAGACGGGGGCTGGCGGCAGCAGTTCGGGCGAGGCGGGAGGCAGGCATGGCGGTTGGCAGGGCGGCACGGGCGGGACAGGCGGCGCGGCAAGCACTGGCGCGCCGCTTCCGGGATAATACCGGTTTCCGCGCGCGGGCGATCGCGCCCGCGGGCGCCGTCCCGAGCCTGTGCTTCCGTTCCGTTTCCCATGCGTTCCGTGCCGCCCCCGCCGAGTCCTGCTGCCGTGCCCCGCTGGTCCCTGACATGCTGCGCCGCGCTGCTGGCGCTGGCCCTGTGCGCCTGTTCGCCGCGCTATGACTGGCGCACCATCCAGTCGGGCGAGGGCGGCTACGCCGCGCTCTATCCCGGCAAGCCCACCAGCGCCGCGCGCGACGTGACCATTGCCGGGCGCAAGCTGCCGATGACGATGGAGGCCGCGCGCGTCGACGACACGCTCTTCGCCGTGGGCGTGGTGACTCTGCCCGCCGACGATGAGGCGCTGCGGCGCGAGGCCCTGGCGTCGATGCAGGCCGGCCTGCTGGCCAACCTGGGCACGCTGTCGGGAGAGCCGCGCACGCGGCC